>DATFGC010000492.1:0-2133 GCA_035249765.1 Gemmatimonadales bacterium
CCTGGTGGCGGACTTCGGTATCGCCCGGGCGGTGGACGCGGCTGGGGAGAAGCTCACCCAGACCGGCATGGCCGTGGGCACGCCGCACTACATGAGCCCCGAGCAGGCGCTGGGCGCCGACCACGCCGACGGCCGGAGCGACATCTACAGCCTCGGCTGCGTGCTCTACGAGCTGCTCGCCGGGCAGCCGCCGTTCGACGGCCCCAATTCGCGAGCGATCCTCGCCCGGCATGCCATGGAGCAGGTGCCGAGCATCCGGATCGTGCGACAGTCGGTGCCGGAGGAGCTGGAAGACGCCGTGCTCCAGGCGCTGGAAAAGACTCCGGCGGACCGGTTCCAGAAGATGAGCGAGATGGCCGAGCTCCTCGCCGATCTGGAGCCCACGCTCGCCACCCGGCGGACCACCTCCCGCGGTGTGCCTGCGGTCCGGCGATCCACCTCGGGCGGGGTGAAGGCCATCACCCGCAGCACACCTGTCGCGGTGCTCGGCCCCAAGTGGGGCACCGGGGTTCGGCTGTGGTCAATCTCGGCGGCGCTCCTCGCGGTCGTGGCGGTCGCCGGCTTCGGGATCTGGCGGCTGGCCACGGACCCGGGGGCCAGCGCGGCCGAGGACACCGGCATCGAGAAGAACCGGATCGCGGTGCTGTACTTCGAGAAGGCCCCGGGAGCGTCCGACTCGCTTGGCTACCTGGCCGACGGACTGACGGAGGCGCTCATACGAGAGCTCGGGGGAGTGTCGGGATTGCGGGTGATCTCGAGCAATGGCGTGCGACCCTATCGCACCGGCGAGACTCCGCTTCAGAAAATTGCCCAGGAGCTGCAGGTAGGAACGCTGGTCCAGGGCGATATCGCCCGCTCCGGGGACCGGCTCCGGGTCAACGTCTCGCTGGTTGATGCTGGGAGCGGGGTGGAGCTCGGCAGCCGCACACTGGAGCGGCCCAGAGCGGAGATCTTCGAGCTGCAGGACGATCTCGCCAAGGAAGTCTCGATCTTCCTCCGGCAGCGGCTGGGCCAGGCGATCGAGTTGCAGAAAGGTCAGGTCGGGACCAAGAACAGCGACGCGTGGGAGCTGGTCCAGCAGGCAGAGGAGCTCACCAACGAGGTGGACCCGCTGCTCGCGGCCGCCGACACGACCGCCGCGGCCAAGCGTCTCGCCGCCGCCGATTCCCTCCTGGGGCGCGCTGAGTCGCGCGACCCCAAGTGGATCACTCCGATGGTCAAGCGGGGCTGGCTGGCTTACCGGCAGCTGGACCTGACCGGCTCGTTCGACAAGGCGTTCTACGCGAACTGGATCGACATCGGCATGGGGCACGCGGCCAGGGCGCTGGCGCTCGATCCCAAGAACGCCGATGCGTTCGAGCTCCGGGGGACGCTCCAGTACTACCGCTGGCTGCTCAACCTGGAGCCCGATCAGGCGAAGGCGGCCAAGCTCGTCGCCGGTGCGGAACAGGACCTGAGGGCGGCGGTGGAGGGCAATCCTACCGCCGCCTTCGCCTGGACGCTGCTGAGCCACCTGCTCATGGGACAATCCCAGACCGGGGAAGCGAAGCTCGCCGCACTCAAGTCGTACGAGGCCGATCCCTATCTCACCTCCGCGAAGCAGACGGTGTGGCGACTCTTTCAATCCTCGCTCGATCTCGAGGACCGGGTGGAGGCGACCCACTGGTGCGACGAGGGGCGGCGGCGCTTCCCGGAGTACTTCCGGTTCACGGAGTGCCAGCTCTGGTTGTTCGCCTTGAAGGGTGTGCCCCCGGACGTTCCCAGGGCCTGGGAGCTGCTGGAGGAATACGTCCGTCTGTCGCCCCCCAACCAGCGCGCTTCCTCCCAGCTGTATGGGCAGATGCTGGTCGCGCTGGCTCTGGCACGGGCGGGGCTCAAGGACAGCGCGGGGGCGGTTGCGATTCGATCGCGGGGTGATGCGGAGATCGATCCGACTCGCGACCAGGCGCTGGTCGAGTCGTTAGTGCGGATCCTGCTGGAAGACAAGGACGAGGCGCTGCGCCTTCTGAGCACGTACATAGCGACGAACCCCCAGTTCCGGTCTTCGCTCGCCCGAGACCAGACATGGTGGTTCCAGAGCCTGCGGGATGATCCGCGGTTCAAGGCGCTGGTTGGGACCGGGGGGTGACGGCA
>DATFGC010000493.1:0-3891 GCA_035249765.1 Gemmatimonadales bacterium
ATGAGGTGCGCTTCGTCCCGTTGGCGTTTTAGACGGTGAGGGTGAGCGGTGAGCGGTGAGCGGTGAGCGGTGAGCGGTGAGCGGTGAGCGGTGAGCGGTGAGCGGTGAGGCATGTTGCGGTAATTAGGTCGGGCTCGCAACCGTTCGATACGCACAACTCTTCGTTCGGCGATATCCTGCGGGATGCGCGACCACCGTTCCCTGGAGGCCTGGAAGGAGGCGAGGAAGGTCTCCCTGGCAGCCCTGGACGCGAGTAGGGAACACTGGAAGCCCTATGCGGCAGCTCTTTTCGGCCAATTCCAGCGGGCGGCCTTGTCAGTGCAGCTCAATATCGCGGAAGGATATGCCCTCGGCGGCGGGAAGAGCTTCGCAAATCACCTTCGGATAGCGTATGGTTCCGCAATCGAGACCGAGGACCTCCTCGAACTCGCAACGGAGAAGCGAATACTGCCGGAGGAGATGGTGCGCGAAATCCTGGACTCCTGCACCCGGTGTCAGCGGCTCTTGCTCGGTCTGATCAAGCGCTACCGTCGCCCACCCTGATGCCCCGCTCACCGCTTACCGCTTACCGCTCACCCAAAAAAAGCGAGGGTCCGAATGATCCCGGAACCCCCGCTCACCGCTTACCGCTTACCGCTCACCTCTCACCGCAGTTATGCGTTTCGATCTATGCAATCGGTGAAGTTCGGGTTGTTGGTCTCGTCGAACGGGATCGGCAGGTTCAGCTCGTTGCCGAACACCCCGCCCTTGTTGTTCCCGTTGATGATGTAGGGCTTACCGCCGCCGCCCGGGTACACCGTATCGGCCGAGCGGCCGTACTGCCGCACCAGCCGCCGCAGGTCGCCCAGCCGGTGACCGCTCAGGTAGAGCCAGAAGGCCCGCTCCCGGAACATCAGGTCTTCCCGGGCGCTGGTGCTGCCCGGGTCGGTCAGCGGAGTGAGCGCCGGGAACGCGCTCGGGGCCGGGAAGCCGGCCGGGTACACGGTCGGGATCAGGCTCGCATCGGCCCGCAAGGCATTCAGGGTAGCGAGCCAGCCGGCGTTGTCTCCCGCCTTGAGCTGCGCCTCGGCCTCGATCAGCCGGGCCTCGACACCGGAGGCGATTGCCACCGGAGCGGTCTCGCTGGCGTACTTGCCCTGGTCGTACTGCGGCGTGGCGTTGTCGAAGCCCACGTCATTGGCCGGCACCCGGGCCCACGGCACCCGCGGGTCCAGCGCGGTACGGAAGGGGAGTCCGTTGGTCCCGTCCACGTCCGCCACGGTAAACCGCTCGGTCTGGCTCAGGAAGACGAAGATCCCGTTCTGCTGCCGTCCCAGCGCCAGGGTGTGGGTGGTGTTGTAGCGGAACGAGGTGGGCACCCCGGCCACCGCGGCGGCCGCCGCGGCGTACTGGCCCAGGTTGAGCAGCGCCCGGCCCTTCCCCACCTTGGCGAAGTTGACGATGGTGGTGCTGCTCGCCGGGCCGGGATACTTCGCCGCCGAGTCGAAGCGCATGACCGCCTCGGTGAACAACTGGGTCGTGGTGACCGGATCCCCGAAAGTAAGGGTTCCGTCCAGGGCCGCGGTGCTGATCGGAACACCCGAGCAGTAGTGCTCGCCCAGGTAGTTATAGACCGTACCCGCCAGGGCGTAGGACTCGCCCACCCGGGAATCGACGACGGGATCCGCCACCACGGTCTTGATCACCTCCGCCGACCGCTCGGCCGCGACCCGGGCCCGCTGAATGTTCCGGAATACGGCGAGCAGAGTCCCGTTCCGGGCGTCGATCGGCCCGCGCTGGTCGTATTCCTTCCGGGTCGGGAAGGTCTCCGAATTGCCCAGCTCGTCGCTGAACGATCCACTGACCAGGATCTGGCCCTCGGTCCCGCCGTTGTCGCCGACGACGGCCAGGGAAAAATCACCGAGAGCCCCCGCATGCAGCGCCGCGAGGCCCGCGGGGGTGGCGAGCCCGACCGGATCGATGATGTCCGGGTTGTCCACTTCGAGGATCTCGCTCGGCGAGCAGGCCGCCACCGCCAGCATTCCCGCGAGCGCGATCCCGATCCGCTTGGCACGCATCATGGTCTTCGAGCTCCGATCAGAAAGTAAAGTTGGCGCGCAGGAGGAAGGTCCTGACCTGCGGCTGGGTCAGGAAGTCCTGCACCCCGAATCCGTTGAAGGCGGCCTGTCCGGCTCCGTTCACCTCGGGATCGACGCCGGTATAGCCGGTCCAGGTGGCCAGGTTGCGCCCGCCCAGCGTCAGCGAGGCGTGCTGGGCCCCGAACATCCCCGCCACGCGAGTCGGCAGGCTGTAGGTCACCGACAGCTCGCGCAACTTCAGGAACTCGCCATCCTCGAGGTAGCCCCAGTTGCTCTGCCGGGGGTGAAGCCGCCGGGCCACCGCGCGGGCCTGAATGTCGAGCGGCGCGTTGGGGTCGTGGATGCCCTGGCAGTTGTTGCCGGTCGCGGTGCAGCGGAAGACTTCGGTCAGGTTGTACTGCTTGAAGCCGCCCTTGTAATCGAGCAGCCCCTGGATCCGGAGCGCTCCTTTGAAGAGGCCGACGGTCTGGCTCAGGGAGAATTCATGCCGGGGCGTGGGCGAGCCGGCATAGACCGCCGTATCGCCGACCACGATCTCGCTCAACTCGATGATCCCGTTGTCATTGGCGTCATCGAAGGAGAGCAGGGGCCGCTCCCAGAAGCTGCCCAGCTCGAAGCCCGGGGTGTGGCGCTGAAGCCCCGAGATCACCGGCGGAATCCCTTCCCCCAGCTCGACGAGCTCGTTCTTGATCTTGCTCCCGGCGAAGGTCATGTCCCAGCTGAATCCGGGGGTGTTGACGATCCGGGCGTTGAGGGTGGCCTCCCAGCCGATGTTCTGCACCGAGCCCAGGTTCTCGAACCGGGAGTTCGACACTCCCAGCGACGGCGCCAGAATCCGCGCGATCAGCGCGTCGGAGGTTTCCTTGTGGAAGTAGGTCAGCTCCAGGTTCACCCGGTCGGCCCAGAAGCTCGCGTCCACCCCGAGCTCCCGCTCCCGGGACTTTTCCGGCTTGAGCCCCGCGAGCCCCAGGTTGAGGAAGCCCACGGCGCTGGTCGAGGCCCCGTTCACCGACGAGGCGGTCGGAGTCTGGAAGGTGAGCGCATCGGTCGCGCCGGGCTGGAGTCCTGATTGTCCATAGGCGCCCCGGAGCCGGAGCAGCGAGATCGTCCCGCCCCTGGGGAAGAACGGCTCGTCCGAGATCACGTAGGAGATGCTCGCCTTGGGGAACACGATGGTGTTGAAGTCGGCGCCGAACGAGCTGTTGTCGTCGGCCCGGAGCGCCCCGGTCAGGAAGAGCCGGTCCTTGAAGGTGAACTGCTGTTCGACATAGCCGCCCAGCTTGACCGTGGTGGTGGTGGTCTGGCTGGCGGTGAGAATGGCCGCGCCGTCCACGTCCTGGCTGCCGAAGGTCAGCCGCTGCCCGCCGGCCTGGTTCTGGAAGAACACTTCCTTGCCGTACTGGACCCCCACCGAGGTGCGCGAGGCAAGCGTCGGCCGCAGCCGGAACGAGGCGGTGAAGCCGGTGTTGACGGTGTAGGTCTTGAGCTCGGTGCGGGTATCGAACTTGTTACCCAGCGGCGTAGTCCCGAACGCGGGGCCCAGGGCCGTGGGATCAAACTGGATGTCGGTGCGGTTCCCGATGTCGTACCCCACCGTGGTGAGGTTGGAGAGCCAGGCGAGCGGCCGCCAGTTCATCTGGGCGCTGCCGGTGAACCGCTCGACGTTCTGATTCCGGACCAGCGAGAAGATCTCGCCCGGGGCGAAGAAGCCCCAGCCCGCCACGCCCAGGGTGTCGGTGCTGCCGAAATAGCCCGACGGCAGCATCCCCAGCACGTTGTTGTCGTTCTGCGGAAGCCGGATGTCGGCCGAGAC
>DATFGC010000494.1:0-6147 GCA_035249765.1 Gemmatimonadales bacterium
TGATAGTTAGAGCGACCGTCTTCCTCGCGCTGATTCTCGCCGGTGGGTGCCGGGGGAGTGGCGAAGAGCGAAGCGCGAGTGGGGACGGCCCCAATCCCCAAACCCCAGTCCCCAATCCCGGGCCCGACTCCCGCCCCGCCATTGTGTTCCTTGGCACCAGCCTCACCGCGGGTTATGGGCTGGGCGACCCGGGGCTGGCCTATCCGGCGCTGATTCAGGCCAAACTGGACTCCGCCGGGCGGCCCTTCCGGGTGGTGAATGCCGGTCTCAGCGGAGAGAGCTCCGCGGGAGCGCTCGACCGGATCGACTGGCTCCTGTCACAAAACCGGGTGGCCGTCCTGGTGGTGGAGACCGGCGCCAACGACGGACTGCGGGGCCAGGACCCCGATTCGGTGCGGGCCCGGATTCAGCGAATCATCGACCGGGCCGGGGCCCTCGATCCTCCGCCCCGCCTGGTGGTCGCCGGGATGGAGGCGCTGCCCAACCTCGGGTCGGACTACGGCCGCCGCTTCCGCGCCATCTACCCCGCGCTGGCCCGGGAAAACGACGCGGCACTGATTCCGTTTCTGCTCGAGGGGGTGGCCGGAGTGGACTCGCTCAATCAGCAGGACGGGATCCATCCGACCGCGCAGGGCCAGCGGGTGGTCGCCGAGAATGTGTGGCGGGTGCTGGAGCGGGTGACGAGATAGACGCAAAGGCGCAACGACGCAAAGACGCAACGTAGCTGCCTTGCGCCGTTGCGTCGTTCCGTCTTTGCGTCCTCTTTGCGTCTTTGCGTCTTTGCGTCTTAATTCTCCCTCCATGGCCCTCTTCGATACCAAGAAGGAACGCGCCGCCCTGGTTCTCGGTCTGCTGGCGGTGGGGCTGGCCGTGGCAATGGGGCCCTATGTGAGCGGCCTGCTTGGCGCCCCGGTGCTCTACGTCCTCTTCGCGCCGATCCACCGGTTCTTCTCGAAGAAGCTGCCCAGGTCGCTGGCCGCCGGCCTGGTGATCCTCATCGCCTTTCTGCTCATCGTGCTGCCCGGTGCCTGGCTGATCGGCATGCTGGTGGGTCAGGCCCAGGGCGTGGCGGCCTCGCTGGTGGACAGTCCGCTGCTGGCCCGGCTCCAGACCCTGCGGGTGGGCCAGTTCGAGGTCGGCCCCCAGCTCGCGGCGATCGGCAAGGACCTGATCACCTTCCTGGGCGGCAGCGCCCTGGGCTTCATCGGCACGGCGACCCGCTTCACCCTCAACCTGCTGTTCTCGTTCTTCGGCCTTTATTACCTGCTGCTCAACCCGGAGGGAGCCTGGCGCGCCGTGGCGCCCTACATCCCGTTTTCCCGGGAGAACGTGGCCATTCTCCGGGAGCGGTTCGTCTCGATCACCGGCGCGACGGTGGTGGGCACCGGACTGGTCGCCCTGATTCAGGGAACCCTGGTGGGGTTCGGCTTTTTCCTGACCGGCCTCAATGATCCGGTGTTCTGGGGCGTGGTGACGATGGTGCTTGCGATTCTCCCGGTGGTGGGCGCCGGGATCGTCTGGGGACCGGCCTCCATCTCGCTCTTTCTGAGTGACCGGCCGGGGGCCGCCATTCTGCTCATCGTGCTCGGGCTGGTGGTGGTCGCCAACGTGGAAAACGTGGTTCGTCCCTACGTCTTCAAGCGATTCTCCGAAGTGCATCCCATGATCACCCTGGTCGGGGCGGTGCTGGGGGTCAGCTATTTCGGCCTGATCGGGCTGCTCATCGGGCCCCTGGCGCTCTCCTACTTCTTCGAGCTGATCCGGATGTACCGGGAGGAGTACCTGGACGCGTGACCGCAGCGGACGCGGCGCCGGCAGAGCGGCGGGCCGCGGTCTTCTGGTCGTTCGCCGCCATTTACATCGTGTGGGGCTCGACCTACCTGGCCATCCGGGTGGTGGTGGAGTCGTTTCCCCCCCTCCTCGCCGCGGGGGCCCGGTTCGTGCTGGCCGGCGCGCTGCTCTACGGCTGGTCCCGCTGGCGCGGCGTCCCGGCTCCCACGAGCCGGCTCTGGCTGCCGGCCTTCCTGCTGGGCGCGCTCTTCTTTCTCTTCGGCAACGGCGGGATCTCCTGGGCCGAAACCCGGATTCCCTCCGGGCTCACCGCGCTGCTGGCGGCGACCTCCCCGTTGTTTACCGCGATCTTCGAGAGCGGCCATCAGGGCTGGCGCCGCCCCCCGGCCCGGGCCGTGGTGGGCATCATCGCGGGGCTGGGTGGCGTGGCGCTGCTGGTTGCTCCGGGAGAGATCATCGGAGGCGGCCACGTGGATCCGGCCGGCGCCGCCGCGATCACTCTGGCCGCCATCGCCTGGGCCCTCGGCTCGGTGATGTCCCACGCCGTGCCGCTCCACTCCTCCCCCGCGCTGTCGACCGGCATGAAGATGCTGGGGGGCGGAGTGCTCCTCGTCCTGGCCGGATTGATCCTCGGAGAGGGCTCGCGGATTTCCGCCGCGCACTTCACCCCCGCGGCGATCCTCGCCTGGGGCTACCTGGTGGTGTTCGGGAGCCTGGTGGGGTTCAGCGCCTTCACCTACCTGCTGCGGGTGACCACGCCGTCCAAGGTCGCGACCTCGGCCTACGTCAATCCGCTGGTCGCGGTAGCGCTGGGCTGGCTCATCCTGGGCGAATCGGTGACACCGCGGACCCTGGTGGCCGCAGGGATCATCATTGGCGGCGTGGTGCTCATCCGGATGCCGACGCGAGAGCGGCCGGAGCCGTGAGGGAGCCAGGGAGCCGGGGAGCCAGGGAGCCAGACGCGAGAAGGGGGCGAGCCAGTTCGGCCCGCCCCCTTCCCATCAGTGCCACGGAGCCCTCTAGCCGCTAGCTCCCTGGCTCCCTGACTCCCTGACCTACGGTCTCCGCTCCCGCCCCGCTTCCGCACAAACCGCGTTGCCGGGTCCGGGCTGTTCATTGCCGAATTCACGCAGCTCGGCGCGCCGGTTCATGGCTCGGCCGGCGTCGGTTTCGTTGGGCTCGACCGGCACGCACTCGCCGAAGGTGCGCAGGATGATCGTCATCCGGTCCACCGGAACTCCCTGGCGGGCCAGGTAGTTCTTGAGTGCGGTCGCCCGGTTCATGCCCAGCCGCTCGTTGTACCGCACGGTTCCGTCGGCATCCGCATGCCCGTCGATCAGCAGCCGGATGTCGGGGTTCGCGATCAGGACCTGGGCGATCGCGTTGAGCTGCTGCTGGTCTTCCTGCCGGTAGATGATCGTCTTGTCGAACTCGAAGAAGGCCGAGTCGCGGACCGTGATCCGGAACTGCTGCACGTCCGCGGTCGCGGTGGCCGTGACCGGGGTTCCGCCCGCTCCGGTGCCGCAGTTGACCGTGATCGTCTTGTTCCCCGGCGTGCTCCAGCTGATCGCGTTGCCGTTGATGCTCCCGCCGGCCGCGACGAAGGTCGCGCCCGACATCGGCTCGCTGGTGCCGTCGCTGTAGTACAGGGTGACCGTGTAGGTCACCGGCTGGTCGATGCGCGGCTGCGAGGTGGTCGGGGTGATTTCGCAGCGGGTCAGGGTGCGCGGCGGAGGCGGCGGCACCGGGGCGTTGATCGTGACGCTCGCGGTGGAGCAGAGCCGGTTCTTCCGTCCGCAGGCGGTTACCGTGGCGTTGCCGGCGGTGGTCGCGGTGAACACCCCGGCCGAGTTGATCGACCCCGGCCCGCTCACCGTGTAGACGACCTCATCCGGCTTGCCGCAATGGGTGGCCGTTCCCGAGAAGCTGACCGTGCCGCCGGTGGTGACCGTGGCGGTGGTCGGCGTGATGGTGGTGCCGTCCTGGTCCCGTTTGCACATGCCCAGCATCAGCGAGAGCCCCGCCTGCGCACCGAGGTTGATGTTCTTGTCGGCGGGCTCCGGCTCGGTGATCCCGGCGAACTGGGTCACAATTTCGTCGCTGCCGTTGTTGGGCGAGGGGATGTAGTCGAGGGTGCCGTCGATCCGGAACGCCAGCCAGTTGGTCAGCATCGCCCGGAAGCCGGTGATTGCGCCGAGCCCCCAGTCGTCTCCTTTGAAGCCGGGTTCCCCCGCCACGTCCTTCCCGTACCGGTTGTAGCCGGGACCGGCCCCGAGCAGCCAGGTGAAGGGGCTGTTTTCCCCCAGCCGCTGGTTGAAGACCAGGCGGAGATGGAAGGGATAGTAGGTAAGCGCGGTGCTCTCGAACCCGTTGAAGAACTCGATTACATCGGTGGCGTTGGCGGAGCCGTCCAGTTCGAGAGCCCACTTGGAGCCGAGGAAGTATCCCAGCCGACCACCGCCGCCCCAGCTGTTGGCATTCTTGCGGGCCGTACCGAAACTGTTGTCGTAATCGGTAAACTTGACGAACGCACCGATTTCAATCGTTCCCTTGTTCTGCGCCATCGCCGGCGCCGCGGTCAGGGCCAACAGCGATGCCATCACCAGGTGTCTTTTCATACACTCTGCTCCTTACGGTACGTTGGTCGGCAATTCCGCCCGATTCCTTGAAACGTATCGGCGGCAGTCGCATAATCAGTCTACAAGACGCTCAATAAAGCACGAACATCGTTATCACGCAAGGGTTTACGTCATCCCAAGGGTCCCCGATGACTCCGCGCCTGGCGCTCCTGGTCTTCGCAGCAGCTATCGCCGCTGACACTCCGCCGCCGCTCAAAGTGATCCGTGTTGCACCAACAGGTGACGCGGATCCGGCCACGATTGTCACAGTGACCTTTGATCGGCCGGTGGCGGGCTCACTGGACCGGACCGTCGACCCGAGGACTGCGCTGGTTCTCGAGCCCCAGCTGGCCGGCACCTTCGACTGGCGCGACCCGGTGACCGTCCGGTTCCGTCCCGCGGCCCCGCTCCCGCCCTCGCTCACGGTGCGGGTCACCGTCACCACCGCGTTTCAGGCGATGGACGGCAGCAGCCTGGCTCAGCCCCATCAGTTCACCTTCCGGGTTAGGGGTCCCCGGGTGCTTTCGGGGCTCCCGGCCGGCCCCGACCAGTCGGCTCGCTTTCTGACGCCCGACACCCGGTTCCGGGTGGTGCTCAGCACCCCGGCCGATTCTTCCCTCCTCGCCCGGATGGTCTATCTCGAGATGAATCGGGCCTGCTCCGCCCCGGGGGTCATCGCCCTTCGGCCCGGACCCCAGCTTCCGATTCCCGAAGATGCTCCCTGGCAGTTCAAGGAAGCCGGAGGGTGGGAACGGGATCGCTCGGTGGACCGGCTCCGGCGGGTGGTGGTGCTGACGCCGGAGCGCCCGCTCCCCCACGGCTGCACCGGATTCCTGGTGGCACCGGCGTTCATCGACCGGGATCAGCCGGGTGAGCTGTCCCACTGGGCGATCCAGACCTACGGCGATTTCCAGCTGACCCAGGCCGCCTGTCGGGGCAATGAATTCTGCCCCACCGGACCCTTCGTCCTGACTTTTTCGACTCCGGTCAAAGGCGCCGAGCTGGTGCGCCGGCTGAGCATCGTCCCCAAGGTGGATTTCTCCATCGCGGACACCGCCGAGGTGAGTGAGCACTGGGTGGTGAATGCCACCCTGAAGCCGAGAACCGGGTACCTGATCACGGTGGATTCCGGCCTGACCGACGTTTTCGGGCAGCGGCTCACCGGGTATCCGGTAAAGGCGTTCGGCACCACCGGGTACCGTCCCAGCGTGTCCTACGTGCAGGGGCGCACCATGGTGGAGCGGCTGGGCCGCCGTACGCTGGGGATCACATATGTGAACGTGGACACTCTCGAGGTTCTCACCATCTCCGTGCCCGACAGCCTGGAGGGCCGGTTCCTGAGCCGAAGCTGGTACGCCTGGGGGGATGAATGGAGCGCGCTGGCCGGCCGGGCCACTCGGCGGCGGATTCCGCTGGGCGCTCCGCGGGATCGAGTCAGCCTCTACGGTCTCACCCTGCCGGCGCCCGATGCCAGCAAGCCGGGAACGCCCACCCTGTTCCTGATTCGCGCCACCAGTCCCCGGCTCCGGCGCTCCGATACTGCAGCGGGCCGCGCGCCGCTCGAGCCCAACCAGCCCATCGCGCTGGTCCAGGTCACCGATCTCGGTGTGCACGCCCGGATCGGGGTGGAGGAGGGCGTAGTCTGGGTAACCGGTGCCAGCGACGGGCGGGTTCGTCGCGGCGCCACCGTGCTGCTTCGCGAGGCGGGGGGAAAAGTGCTGGGAAGGGCGGTCACCGA
>DATFGC010000495.1:0-6485 GCA_035249765.1 Gemmatimonadales bacterium
GTTCAAGATCCCGAAGCGGCCGATCCGGAAGCGCATCACCGGCTTGCCGTCGTTCACCACGGTCCGTGGCGGGGCCTACTTCTTCCTGCCCGGCCTCAAGGCCCTTGGTTACCTCGCTTCGGTCGACGGAGGACCGGGCAGGGTGTGAATGCGGCCCTCCCGGCCTTCATCATCGTCGTCTCCCTGGCCGCGTCCGAGCTTGCGTGGGCGCAGAACCGGGGTGTCTACCCCCTCGGCATGAGCGCCATCAACTCCGGCATTACCGCCGAGCCCGGATTCACATACTCGAACCTGTTCCTGTACTACTCGCGGGACGAATCGAAGGGACCCGAGGGCGAGGTTCTGGCGACGGGAAGCAACTCGGTCCTGATGGACATGAGCTCGTTCGTCTGGGTCAGCGGGCGGGAGATCCTGGGCGCCAGGTATTCGGCCTCCGCGACGATCCCCATCGCCAACAACTCCCTCGCGTCGGATGCGATGGGGTCGATCAGCGGCGGGGGCGGGCTCGCCGACTCGTACTACCAGCCCGTGATCCTGGGGTGGCGGACCGAGCGGGCCGGGATCCGCGCCATCTACGGCTTCCTGGCGCCGACCGGCCGGTTCGAGGCGGGGGCAGACGACAACGTCGGCTCGGGCTACTGGACCCACGTCCTGGCTTCGGGCCAGACGCTCTACCTGACGAAGGACAAGCGGACCGCCGTCTCCGCGTTCCAGATGTACGAGTTCCACACGACCCAGGAAGGCACCGGTGTCGGGCCGGGCCAGACCATCAGCTTGGACTATTCCGTGATGCGGATGGTGCCGCTGAGCGAGGACATGAGCCTCCAGCTCGGCGTCGTCGGCTACGAGCAGCGGCAGACCACGGACAAGAGCGGGCCGGGGATCACGGAGGAGCAGGCCGACGCGCGGTATGCGGTCAACGCGCTGGGATTCGCCGGCAACCTGGGCCTGCCGACGCGGGGCGTGGGACTGGGCCTCAAGTACTACAAGGAGTTCTCGAACCGATCCACGTTCGAGGGCTATTCGCTGCAGATCACCGGCTCAGTGGCATTCTAGCGGCCGAGCCGCGGGACAGGAAACGGAGCGCGACATGGCGGGAACCAGGCTGCCGGGGCGGACCTACAACCAGGATCACGTCCCGCGCAAATACACGCGCGGCAAGCGTCGGGTGAGCATCTACTGGACCTGGAGCTATCCGTGGGAGGCCAACCGGAACATCGCGGAGATGGACAACCGCTTCTCGACCATGACCGAGGTCCGGCGGGTGGCGTGGCCGGCCTACGAGGGCACCGAGTGGGACGAGATGAACTTCCTGCAGGGCATCGCGGGCACGCTGGAGCTGTTCCACCGCTCCACGCTCGACTTCCAGAAGGCGGTGGGCGAGGTGACCGGCCATCCGGTCGCCGTGTTCCAACGCATCGATCAAGCGGGTTACAAGCTGCCGATCGACGAGCGGATCCTGGCGGACACCGACACCCTGCTGGTGTTCGGGCTGGACCATCTCGTCTCCGAGCAGGAGGCCACGGCTGAGGAGATCGCGGCCATCCGGGAGTGGCTCAAGCGGGACGACACCTGCCTCCTGATCGGTCCGCACCACGACGTCGGCTTCACCGCCGACATGCAGCAGCGCCAGATGGAGTACAAGCATCACGGCGACGAGCTGGTGCCGCGGCAGCAGCGGTTCGGCCAATACACCCGCTCCCTGATGAAAGAGCTCGACGTGCCGGTCATGAACCAGTTCGGGCTCCGGCCGGCGGTCGTCAAAGGCACCAAGCAGATCGCCCCGCTGACGATTAACAAGGACCTGGACACGCTCGGGCTGCTCGACGGCGTCACGACGTTCAACTTCCATCTACACCTGCCCCATTATGCCGTCACAACCGGGGATGCGTCGTCGGTCCGGGTGTTGACTTGCCAGCCGGTGGACCTGGAGCGACCGCACCCGTTCACGGCCGCGGGCAACCGGGAGTTCAACTCCTGCCTCTGGCTGCCGCCGAAGGACGCGCGCGCCGGGCACATCCTGATGGCCGACTCGACGATCTTCACCACGCTGTTCGGCGGGACGGAGAGCCTGGCGAACTTCTGGAGGAACGTGGCCCGCATGTAGGAGACCCCGATGGAACTGTTGGCCAAGGCCGTCCCCGTTGCATTGCTCGTTTTCGTGGTGTCCAGCATGCTGGCGGTGGGCCTGAGTCTCACCGTCGGGCAGATCCTGGCCCCGCTGCGCAATGCCCGGCTGGTCATCCTGTCGCTGGTGGCCAACTTCGTGCTGATGCCGCTCGCGGCCCTGCTCATCGCCCGAATGCTCCGGCTGGATCAGCCGCTCGCAGTGGCGCTGCTGCTGCTGGGCGGGGCCGCCGGCGCGCCCTTCCTGCCGAAGCTGGCGGGTGTCGCCGGGGGGAATCTCGCCTTCGCCGTGGGCCTGATGGTGCTCCTGATGGTGCTCACGGTGGGCTACATGCCCCTGGTGATCCCGCTCCTGCTGGAAGGCGTGTCGGTGGATCCCACGCAAATCGCGCGCTCGCTGGTCTTGCTCATGCTGCTGCCGCTGGTGGTCGGGCTGGCGGTCCGGGCTCGGTTCGCCGTGGTCGCCGGGCGGGTGGCGCCGGTCCTCAACAAGGTCTCCACCTTGAGCCTGACGATCATGGTCCTGCTCATGCTGGTGACCAACCTGCGCAGCATCATCGGCCTGTACGGGACGCGCGGGGTTCTGGCGAGCCTCGCATTCCTGCTCGTGGGCTTCGGTCTGGGATGGCTGCTGGGCGGGCCGGCTCGTGACACCAGGAGCGTGCTGGCGATGGGCACGGCGCAGCGGAACATCGCGGCGGCGCTCCTGGTAGGCGGGCAGAACTTCGAGGATCCGCAGGTGGTCGTGATGGTGGTCGTGGTCGCGATCGTGGGGCTGCTCGTCCTGATGCCGCTCGGCGGACGGGTGGCAGGACTGGCGAGCGAACCGACTCGGTGATCTCGCGGCTCAGCGGGGTAGGGCGGCGGGGCTTGCTGGCAATCCTCGGCAGGCCGGGGCACATTCCAGTCGTCTCGACCCGACACCCTTGCCCGTAGTGAACTCCCGGCTCGCCACCGCCCTCGCCGGCCGCTACGCCATCGAGCGCGAGCTCGGGCAGGCGGCATGGCGACCGTCTACCTCGCGCGGGACCTGCGCCACGAGCGACAGGTCGCCCTCAAGATGCTCCGGCCGAGCTCGCCGCCTCGCTCGGCCCCGAGCGCTTTCTCCGCGAGATCAAGCTCGCGGCCCAACTCCAGCACCCCCACATCCTCCCGGTTCGCTCGGGATGACTTTGGCTTGACGAGGCGGGGACTGATTGCGAGCTTCGGCGTACTGTCAACCCAAGCTCCATCGGAGGTCTTCATGGATTCCCGCGTCCACCGGGCGCCGCTGGCCGTGCTGGCGGGACTCGCGCTCGCATCCTGTCGCCCGGACAAGCCCCCGGCGGCGGCAGCCGACGCTCCCGCCACCGCCGCCGCCGCATCCGGCGCTCCCTCGGCCGTCACCGTCGTCACCACCGATTTCAGCTTCGAGGCCCCCGCCGAGCTACCTGCCGGGCTCACCACCTTCCACCTGGTGAACCGGGGGCCGCAGATCCACCACCTCCAGCTGGTGAAGCTGGGCGAAGGGAAGACCTTCGACGACTTCATGGCGGCGCTCAAGGCCGGTGGCCCGCCTCCCAAGTGGATCTCGATGGAGGGTGGCCCCAATCCGTCGGAGCTGGGTGATACCTCGAGCACCACGGTGGCGCTCGAGCCCGGCAACTACGCCATGATCTGCTTCGTTCCCGGGCCCGACGGCATCCCGCACGTGGCCAAGGGGATGGCCCGGCCGCTGACGGTGACGGCCGGCGCGGGCGCCGCCGGAGCCGAGCCGGAGGCCGACGTGGTGATGAAGCTGGTGGACTACGACTTCGAGCTGTCGAAGCCCATCCCGGCGGGCCGGCACACGATCCGGGTCGAGAACGCCGGCCCTCAGGAGCACGAGGTGGTGATCGTGAGGCTCGACTCGGGGAAAGAGGCGATAGACTTCGCCAAGTGGGGCGAGAAGATGGTCGGCAAGCCGCCCGGCACGCTGCATGGAGGCGTCAGCGGCATCATGCCCGGCGACAAGGCGTTCGTGGAAGTGGACCTCGCGCCGGGGGAGTACGGCCTCCTCTGCTTCGTTCCGGACTCGAAGGACGGCAAGGGGCACTACCATCACGGGATGGCGAAGAAGGTGACCGTGTCATAGACGCTCGAGCGCCGGTCGATCCCAGTCGCCGAGGTCGGCGGCGGCCTCGTAGGTGGACTGGCAGAAGTCGAGCACCGCCGCCTCGGCATCGACGGCGGTGCGCACGGCTTCGAGCGGCAGGATGAACTCCCCCAGATCACGGTTGTAGCTCGCCCCGGCCGGGCGCACCGGACGGTCGGCGTATCCGGGCGGCGCGGGGTAGGCGTAGGAGTAGAAGGCGGGCTCGGCCACGGGCCCGCCGCCGGGCCAGAAGCCGCAGCTGCTGCACTCGTGGGAGTACGCCTCCGTCATCACATAGTCCGGGCAGTTGGGGGCGCCCCCCGGATGCGGCGGCGCGCGGCGGCCGCTGAACCGGGTCGCCGCCAGGTCGAAGCTCCCCCAGAAGAAGTGGACCGGGCTCGCCTTGCCGAGGAAGCCGCCGCGGAATCGCTTGAGAACCCGGTCGGCCCCCAGGACTAGTCCCCACCACCGGCCTACCGCCTCGGCGTCGTAGGACGCGTGCTGCCGGTCCTCAGCGAAGGGGACGGCGACCTGGACCTCGACCGGGACCGGCCGGAGCCGGACCTGGATGCCGAGCCAGCCCAGTGCCTCCAAGTAGTCGGCGTAGAAGTCCGCCACGGAGCGGGGGATGAGCGGGATGCTGCGGGTGGCGCCCTCGCTGGTGCGGAGGTGCAGCCGGTGGTCGAGGAAGTCGAAGTCGGCGGACAGCGTGCGGGTGCCGTAGGGCATCGGCGAGGTGGTGAGCCCGCGAGGCGTCAGGTAGAAGGCGATGTGCCACCAGTGGTTCTCGGGCGGGGCCAGCGCGAGGCGGGTCTTGCCGACGATCTGGGTCCACATGTGGAGCGTGTCGAGGGTGTCCCGCCAGGAGTCGAGCGGCAGGGACGGCCAGGCGGCGGTCTCGGCCGGCGACGGACTTCGCAACATGGGCGGGCCTCCAGTCGGTAATCTGCCCGGTCCGAGAGCATAGTCGTGCGGGGGCGTTATGCCTAGCGGGGAGCGACTCACGCTCTTTCTATGCGGTGATGTGATGACCGGACGGGGTGTCGACCAGATCCTCGCCCATCCCTCCTCGCCCTCGCTCCATGAGCCGCTGGTGCGCTCGGCGCTGGACTACGTTGCGCTGTCGGAGCAGGCGAGCGGTCCCATCCCCCGGGCGGTGGACCCCGCCTACGTCTGGGGTACGGCGCTCGAAGTGCTGGACCGGGAACGGCCGGATGTGCGCATCGCGAACCTGGAAACCAGCATCACGACGAGCAACGATCCCTACCCCAAGGGGATCAACTACCGCATGCACCCGGCCAACGCACCGGTCCTCGGGGTGCCGCGGATCGATTGCTGCACGCTGGCCAACAACCACGTCCTGGACTGGGGGCGGGCAGGACTGGTGGAAACCCTGGAGATCCTGGCCCGGGCCGATATCCGCGCCGCGGGTGCGGGCAGGGACCTCGAGGCCGCCCAGGCGCCGTCGGTACTCGAGGTGGGCAAAGGGGCCCGAGTGCTCGTCTTCGCCTTTGGGGCCACCGACAGCGGGATCCCGTGCGAATGGGCGGCCGAGCCCGCGAGGCCTGGCGTGCACCTGTTGCCGGACTTCTCGGAGTCCACGCTAGAGCGCGTCGCCCGGATGGTGCTCGCGATCAAGCGGCCGGGCGACGTGAGCGTGGCCTCGGTCCACTGGGGTGGGAACTGGGGCTTCGCGATTCCGCCGGCCCACCGGCGCTTCGCCCATGGGCTCATCGACCGGGCCGGGATCGACGTCGTTCATGGCCACTCGTCGCACCACCCGAAAGCCGTCGAGGTCTATCACGACCGGCCGATTCTCTATGGCTGCGGCGATTTCCTGAACGACTACGAGGGGATCAGCCGCCGGGACCGGCTCCGGCACGACCTGGTCCTGATGTACTTCGTCACCATCGAAGGCTCGACCGGGCGCCTGGTCCGGCTGGGCATGACACCGCTGCAGATTCGCAGGTTCCGCCTGCAGCGGCCGTCACGCTCGGACTGCACCTGGCTCAGGGACACGCTCGACCGGGAGTTCAGGGTCTTCGACAGCCGGATCGCGGTCGGCGACGACGGCTGGACGCTCGAGTGGGGCGGCGCCTGATCCCATCAAGCCGGACAGATACAGGCGGGCTCACCGGCCGGGCGTGTCTTCACCGGCTGCAGTCGTCACCTGCAGTCCACCACGGCGCACGTCTTCGGTCTGGATCAGGGGCGATGACGGAATTCGTAGTCACAGGGGGGTTCT
>DATFGC010000496.1:0-19944 GCA_035249765.1 Gemmatimonadales bacterium
GACGCCGGCGACACCTGGACCCGGGTGAACAACAGCCGCTCGCTCCGGCAGCGGGCCTGGTACTACAGCCGGATCTACGCCGATCCGCAGGACGAGAACATCGTCTACGCCAGCAATGTGAGCTTCCAGCGCTCCCGGGACGGCGGCCGCACCTTCCAGGGTATCAGCACGCCCCACAGCGACAGCCACGATCTCTGGATCGCCGCCAACAACAACCAGCGGATGATCGAGGGCAACGACGGCGGCGCCAACGTCTCGCTGAATGCCGGGCGCACCTGGACCGACCAGGAGTACGCCACGGCGCAGTTCTACCACGTGACCACCACCAACCACTTCCCCTACCGGGTCTGCGGCGCGCAGCAGGACAACAGCACCGCCTGCATGTCGAGCCGGCCGGTCTTCGGCAGCGATCTGGCCGATTTTTACGACGCGGGCGGCGGGGAATCGGGTTACATCGCGGTCCGGCCCGACAACCCGGACATCATCTACGCCGGAAGCTACGGCGGCTTTCTGACCCGCAAGGACACCCGCTCGGGGATCGAGCGGAACATCAATCCCTGGCCGCTCAACCCGATGGGGCACGACGCCAGGGACGCCAAGTACCGGATGCAGTGGACCTTTCCGATCGTGATCTCGCCCCACGATCCCAACGTGCTGTACGTGGGCTCGAGCGTGGTGTTCCGGAGCACCGACGAGGGCACCAGCTTCACCCCGATCAGCGGCGACCTGACCCGCAACGATCCCGCGACCCTGGGCCCCTCCGGCGGCCCCATCACCCGGGACCAGACCAGCGTCGAGTACTACGGGACCGTCTTCACCATCGCCGAGTCGCCGCTGGAGAAGGGCGTGATCTGGACCGGCAGCGACGACGGGCTGATCCACATCAGCCGCGACAACGGGGCGACCTGGAGCAACGTCACCCCGGCAGGCTTCCCCGAGTGGATGCGGATCTCCATCATCGAGGCCTCGGCCCACGCCCGGGGCACCGCATACCTCGCCGGGAACCGCTTCCAGCTCAACGATTTTGCGCCCTACCTGTATAAAACCACCGACTACGGCCGGACCTGGACCCGGATCGTCAACGGTATCCTGGGCAGCGAATTCACCCGGGTGATCCGGGAGGATCCGGTACGCGCCGGGCTGCTGTATGCGGGGACCGAACGGGGGGTCTGGGTTTCCTTCGACGACGGCGCCAACTGGCAGCGGCTCCAGCGCAACCTTCCCCCGGTGCCGGTGCACGATCTCGCGGTGAAGGAGGGGGACCTGGTGGCGGGAACCCACGGCCGCGCCTTCTGGATTCTCGATGACCTTTCGCTGCTGCGGCAGCATGCCGCGGCCAACTCCGCCAAAGACCTCCACCTCTTCAAGCCGCGCGACACCTACCGCATCACCCTGGGCGGCTTCTTCTTCGGTGGCGGTGGCGGTGGCGGGGGAGGGGGCGCTGCGGCGCCGGCGCCGGCCTTCCCACCCCTCAACGGGTGGGACGGGGCGGTGGTGCAGTACTGGCTCAAGCAACCAGGCCAGAAGGTGACCATCGACTTCCTCGATGCCCGGGGCCAGGTGTTGCGCTCCTTCTCCAGCGATCTCGATCCTGCGGCTCGCGCCGACTCGGCCACCCGGGCCGCCGCGCGCGCCGAAGCAAACCTTCGGGCCCGGCAGACCGCGGACAGCCTGGCCCGGCTGGGCGTCATGCCCGCGTCGGTGCGGCCCGACACCACCGTGGCCCCGGTCCAGCAGGCCGGCTGGCGGTACACCCCGCCGCCCCGGGCATCCAACCGGGCCGGAATGAATCGCTTCGTCTGGAATCTCCGGGCCGCCGACGCGGGCGGCTTCGAGGGCATGATCATGTGGGCTGCCGGCACCACGGGCCCGATGATTCCGCCGGGCACCTACACGGTCCGGGTGACCGCCGGCGACAAGACGGAGAGCCAGACCTTCGTGGTCAAGCGCGACCCCCGCACCGAAGCCACCCAGGCCGACCTCGACGAGCAGTACGCCTTCCTCAAGCGGATTCAGGAGCGCACCAACGAGGCCAACAACGCGGTGCGCACCATTCGGAGCGTCAAGGCGCAGGCCGCCGACCGGAAGGAACGGGCCGGGTCCCGGGGCGCGGCGCTGACCCGGCTGGCCCAGACCCTGGAGTCCCAGCTCTCCGCCGCCGAGGAAGAGATCTATCAGGTGAGAAACCGCTCGGGGCAGGACCCGCTCAACTATCCGATCAAGCTGAACAACCAGATCGCCGGGCTGGCCGGCGTCGTGGCGAGCGCCGAAGCCAAGCCCACCAAACAGTCGTACGAGGTGTTCGACCTGCTCTCCGCCCAGCTCAAGGTCCAGCTCGACCGGATGCAGGCGGCACTGGGCGCCCCGCTCTCGGCGGTCAACGCCGAGCTGGTCCGCCTCGGGCTCCCACCCATCACCCCGGCTCCGGAGCCGGCCCGGGCGCCGATCTCGTGAGGGCGACGAGATCGCCACGGGCCTTCGGCCCTCGCGATGACTCCGTCGCTGGCCGAAGCAATCTCGCCTTCGCGCTGGTCCTGGCCGCCTGCGGTCCCGGGGCCGCCACGGCGCCGCCTTTCGAATCCCTGGCCCTGGCGGCCGACACGCTCGAGGCGCCCTGGACCAATCTTCCCGTCGCCGCGGCCATGGGCGCCGGACGCTGGGCCGTGGTGGCGGGCGACTGGGATGCGGCCGCGATCGCCGACTTTGCCGGCAAGTCGCTCACCCCGCTGGGTGGCGCGAAGCAGCAGGCCTTTCAGCACCCCAGCGCGGTCTTCACCGTCGGTGACACCATCTACCTCGCAGACTGGGGCAAGCGGCGCACCACGGTATGGGCCGGCGACGGCCGGCTCATCGACTCGATCCCTTCACCCGATGCCCTCCGCGGCGTTGCCCCGAGGGGGCGGGACGGTGCGGGGCAGCTCTATTTCGAGGTGCGCCCCCTGCCGGGCCGGGGCGGGATCGGCAACCGCGATTCGGCGGCGATCGTTCGCGCGCCCCGTGATATGGCCCGCTTCGACACCGTGGCCCGGCTCGCGCCGGTGGACGTCCGGGAGATGCAGCGCGGGGATCTCACCCGGTTCGAGCGGCAGGTGTTCAGCGGCGACGATCTCTGGGGAGTGTGGCGGGACGGCACCGTGTGGATCGCCCGCCTGCTCCGCAACCAGATCGAATCGGTCGAGCCGAATGGCCGGGTCACCCGGGGCCCGGAGCTCCCCGATCCGGTGTACGAAGTGACCCAGGCCGACCGGCTGCGCTATCTCCAGGGGTTTCCCCCCGACATCCGGCCCAAGGAGGGCGATCTGCCGTGGGCGCTGATCTTTCCCCCCTTCGTCGCGGCGTTCTCCGCTCCCGACGAAACCATCTGGCTGGAGAAGAGCAAGCCGGTCCTCGACAGCCTGCGGTCCATTCAAGTGCTGGACCGGCGCGGCGACCTGCTCCGCATCCTGCGGCTGGTGGGCCACGCGCGGCTGTTGGCCGTGGGCGCCGAGGCGCTGCTGTTCGGGGAACAATTCGAACGGGGCGTCCGCCTGATGCAGGTCAGGATTCCGGCGCCCCTCGCGCCGGCCGCGCCGTGAGGCTCCGGGCCCTTCTCCTGACTGGGGCCCTCGCCGGCGTTCCGGCCCCACTCGCCGGGCAGCATCGTGCCCTCCTTTCCGATTCGGTGATCGGGGCGCTGGCCGGCGAGGTCTCCGGCGAAACCGCCAAACGCAATCTGGAGCGTCTCTCGGGAGAGCACCGGATCCGGGGCTCGCTGGGTTTCCGCCGGGCTGCGCAGCACATCGTCGACCGTCTCAGCGCCTACGGCCTGTCCGACGCCCGAATCGAATCGCTCCCCGCCGACGGGAAGCGCTTCTACGGCACTCAGCGATCCCGGCCTCCCTGGGATGCGGAGTTCGCCGAGCTCTGGCTGCTCCGGCCCAACGGCCGGGCCTGGGAACGGGCCGAGCGGCTGGCGAGCTGGGACGCGATGCCGGTCTCGCTGGCGCAGGACAGCGAGAGCGGCCAGGCCACTGCGCTTCTGGTGGACGTGGGCGATGGAACCAGCGAGCGGGATTACGCCGGGAAGGACGTCCGGGGCAACCTGGTGCTCACCTCCCAGCAGCCCGGGGCGGTCCAGGATCTCGCAGTAGGCCGCTTCGGCGCGGCAGGCATCGTGAGTTACGCCCAGAACCAGCGCACCGCCTGGTGGGGCGAGGACGAGAACCTGGTGCGCTGGGGGCACCTGGAATCCTTCTCCGCGCACCCCACCTTCGCGTTCATGGTTTCCCTGAAGCAGGGCCGCGCTCTGCGGCAGCGGCTGCTCTCCGGCGAAGCGGTCCGGCTCGAGGCCCGGGTCCGGGCCGGCAAGCATCCCGGTGGATATGAAGTCGTCACCGCCTCGATCCCCGGGGCCGACCCGGAGCTCCGCACCCAGGAAATCGCCTTCAGCTGCCACCTCGACCATCAGCGGCCCGGCGCCAACGACAACGCCAGCGGCTGCGTCGCGATCCTCGAAGCCGCGCGGGCGCTGGCCAAGCTGATCGCCGAAGGACGCCTGGCCCGGCCGGCCCGGACCCTCCGCTTCATCTGGCCCCCGGAGATCGAGGGAACCCTGGCGATGCTGAACGGAGTCCCCGGGCTGGCCGAGCGGATCCGGGCCGCGATTCACATGGACATGGTCGGGGGAGGTCCGGAGACCCGGGCCACCTTCCACGTAACCCGGGGGCCCGGCAGCCTGCCGTCGTTCGTCTACGACGTGGGCGCCGAGTTCGGCGCGCTGGTCAATCGCGAGTCGGCCGACTTCGCGGGGACCGGATCAGCCCGGTTTCCGCTGGTTTCTCCCGAAGGAGGCAAGGAGCCGCTGCGGGCCGAGTTTCCCGCCTTCACCATGGGGAGCGATCACGAGGTCTACACCGACGGATCGTTCCGGATCCCGGCGATCTATCTCAACGACTGGCCCGACCGCTACATCCACACCAACTTCGATACCCCGGCCAACATCGACGCCACCAAGCTGGAGCGGGCGGCGTTCATCGGCGCGGCGAGCGGTTACTACCTCGCGACCCTCGGCGCCGGCGACGCCGGGGCCTTGCTCGAGCTGGTCCAGCTCGGCGCCCTCCGGCGCACCGCCGCAATGCTGGAGCGGCGGGGGACGCTGCCTGCTCGTGAGGCGATGAACCTCACCCTCCACCACTTCCGCGCCGAGCGGACCATCGTCTCGTCCATCGCGGGATTCGCGCCGCTCAGCCCGAGGGAGCGCGGCGCGGCCGAGAGTCTCATTGCCGGCCTGGAGCGCGCCACGCCTGGAGCCATCCCGTCCGGGGCGCCACACTCCCCAGGAGGCGGGGTGATCTACCGCCGCAACCCCGCGGTCAAGGGGCCGATGTCGGTCTTCGGCTACGACTATCTCAGCGACAAGTACGGTGAGGAACGCGCGGGGGCCCTCGGGATTTTCCGCCACGCCGGACTGTGGGGAAGAGGTGGTGAGTACGCCTACGAGGTGCTGAACCTGGTGGATGGCAAGCGGTCTCCCGCGGAAATCCGGGACGCGGTCTCGGCCATCTACGGCCCGGTGCCGCTCGATGTGGTTCAGGAATTCCTGGCTGCGCTCGAGGTGGCGGGCGTGATCCTCAGGTAGCTGGATGCTGGATACTAGATGCTGGGAATGACCCTGCAACCAGCATCCAGCATCCAGCATCCAGCATCCAGTTCCCAGCTACTCGCTCGGCGGGACCAGGGGATCATCGTGCCGCCGGCCCATCCGATCCATCCGGCGCCGCTCCCGCCGGGCCTTCCCCTCTTCGTACCAGCGCCGGGTCATCTCCCCGGCGAGATCGCGGTTGCCCAGCCCGAACGCCAGCCCGACCGCCAGCGCCGCCGCCCCGAGGATCAGGGTGAACGCCGCGGTCACCAGCTCGTCGGCCACGCCCAGGTGCTGCACCGCCATGAACACCGCGATCATCACCACGGCGCCCTTGGAGGCGCGCGCCAGGGTGGGCACCCCTTCCACCGCGCCCGCCGACGCCAGCACCAGGGCCCGGACAAACTCGCCCACGATCATGCCGAGAATCACGATCACGATGGCGGCGATCAGCGTCGGGATGAAGGAGAGCATCGTCCCGAACATCTCCCGGATGCTCTCCAGCCCGAGCGCGGTGCTGGCGAGCAGGATCACCACCAGCATCACCAGCCAGAACAGCAGCTTCCCCACGGCATGAATCGGGTCGAGCCGGGTGCCGGTCCGGCCCATCGCTTCGGAGATGCCCCCCGCTTCGGCCACTTTGTTGAAGTTGAGCCGCTTGAGCAGCGCGTCGGTCCAGCGCTCCAGAAGCCGGGCCACCAGGTATCCCGCGATCAGGATGGCGATGGCCGCCGCGAACGGCGGCACGTACAACATGAGCTGCTCGCCGCCGCTGAGCAGCCGTTGCCAGAGTTCGTTCACTGCGAGACCTCGATCACGAGTTTGCCCTGCTGCTCTCCCCGCTCCATCCGGCGGTAAACCGCGGCGCCCTCCGCCAGCGGCACGACCGAATCCACGACCGGCCAGAGCTTTCCGGCCCGGGCCAGCGCCATCACCTCCGCAAACTCGGCGTGGGATCCCATGGTCGATCCGAGCAGGCTCCACTGAAACCAGAAGAGCCGCCTGATGTCGAGCCCGACCTCCGGCCCGCTGGTCGCGCCGCAGGTGACCAGGCGTCCGCCTCGGCGGAGCGACCTGAGCGAGGCGTCCCAGGTGCTCCTGCCGACCGTATCCACCACCACGTCGGCGCCGCCTCCGGTCAGCTTGCGGACCTCGCGGGCGATTTCCTCCGGGGGAGTCTCCGCGTGGTTGAACACCTCGTCGGCCCCCAGCGTACGGGCCCGCTCCAGCTTCCAGTTTGCCGAGCTGGTCGCGAAGGCCCGGGCCCCCAGATGCTTCGCGATGGCGAGCGCCGCAAGAGCAACCCCACCGCCGACTCCCCAGATCAGCACCGTCTCACCGGCCAGGAGTCCGGCGCGGGTGGTGAGCATCCGCCAGGCGGTGAGGGTCGAGAGCGGGAAGGCCGCCGCAACCTCCCAGGGCATATCCTCCGGGATCACTGCGACGTTCCGTTCTGGAACAACCACGAATTCGGCGGCCGTACCGGGGCGGTGCTCTCCCAGAATCTGATAGCTGCGACAATGGGGGTCGTCTCCCCGGCGGCAGGAGTCGCATTCTCCGCAGGAGATCCCCGGGTTGATGGTGACCCGGTCGCCGGGCCGGACTCCGGTGACAGCCTCTCCTGTCGCCTCGACTACCCCGGCTCCGTCGGTACCGACGATGTGGGGAAACTGCAGGGTGATTCCCTTAACCCCCTCGGTGAGAAGGAGATCGAGGTGGTTGATCGCGGCGGCCCGGACCCGGACCAGGACCTGATCCGGGGCCGAAATCACCGGAGCGGGCAGGTCGAGCTCCGCCAGGCTGTCTATCCCACCGTGCCCGAGGAGCGCCAGCGCCCGCATGTGAGAACCTCTCCGGCTTGCAGAAGGACGGAAGTTGTGCAAGATATATCCAGCCCATGGTTGATGGCGCCATTCAGCGCCCCCTCTGCGGCTGGGCCCGCCGCAACCGCGTAGCCGGAGGAGCCAGTATGGCCGCGTTCGACGAATTGGAAATGGGTTGGTCGGGGTCCGGGTGGATGGATCCCATGCCCTCATCCACCCCTCCGGCGCCCCCACCCCCGCCGCCTCCTCCGCCACCACCGCCTCCGCCGGCGGCGACGCCCCCCCGGCCGGCCATGAGGCCGGAACTGGCTGCCCCCAAGGCCGAAACCAAGCCGGCGGCCAAAAAGCCCGCCAAGAAGGCGGCCAAGCGAGTCGCGAAGAAGGCCAAGGCCAAGTCCCGCCCGGCAAAGAAGACGGTGAAGCGGGCGGCCAAGAAGAAGGTGGCCAGCAGGATGAAAGCGAAGAAGCCGGTCAGGAAGCCGGTCAGGAAGGCGGCACGCAAGGCCGCGAAGAAGCGGCCGCCGGTCCGGAAGCGGGCGGTAAAGATGGCAGGGCGGAAGGGCGGCAAAAAGCGCCGTTAGTCCGAAGCCGGAGTTTTGCTCGAGAGGCGCCTTCCGGGAGGGGGGCGCCTTTGCGTGGCGGCCTCAGCGAACGGCGCCAGTCAGGAGCACACGACTCAGCCACCAAAGACCCACCGTGATGCTGCCGGCTCCGGCCCAGCGGGCCATCCGTTCCACTGCGGCGGGGGCCCGATCGGCCGCCCGGCGCATGGCGAGAGCGGCCACCAGCGCGAAGGTCGCCATCCCGGCGGTGACCCCCACCCCGAAGCAGGCCAGGTAGGCCAGTCCGAGCGCTCGTCCGGGCAGCAGGGTCACCGGCACCAGGGCCACTGCCGCAGTGGTTCCGGCCAGGCCATGCATCACCCCGAGAGAAGCCACCGCGTGACCATGGGCCCGGTGCTCGGAAGGGTCCTGCCGGTGTAAGTTGCGGGCCGTGCGGAGCGACCAGATGCCGACCCCGACCAGAGCGATTCCCACCGTCCCCTCCAGAACCCTTTCCATCCCGGGCGACCAGCGGATGCCGGTGGCGAGCAGTACGGCTCCGGCGACGAATACCGCCAGGGAATGGCCGATCCCCCAGCGCAGGCCGAAACCGAATGCGGTCGCCAGGGTGGGCCTCCGGCTCACGAAGGTGGTGACCGCCATCATGTGGTCGATCTCGAGGGCGTGAATGAAGCCGAGCAGAAACGCGGTGCCCAGAGGCAGCAACCCGCTCATGCGCTACCTCGGATGACGAGCATTCGACTCACGTCCCTTTCCCATGCGGCGGGGTGCGGATGCAAGCTGGGCAGCAATGACCTCACCGAGGTCCTCAGGCACCTGCCCGCGGTGGTGGACCCGAACGTGCTGGTCGATGCCGCGACCCGCGATGACGCGGCGGTGTACCGGCTCTCGGCCGACCGGGCGCTGGTCGCCACGGTAGATTTCTTTACTCCGATCGTCGACGATCCCGCTTCCTGGGGCGCGATCGCCGCCGCGAACGCGCTCTCGGACGTGTACGCCATGGGCGGCCGGCCGTTGTTCGCGCTCAACCTGGTGAGCTGGCCGCGAGGCACCGTCCCCTTCGAGGTGCTGGGCGAGGTGTTCCGTGGCGCGGCCGAGGTCACCGCGCGGGCCGGGTGCCTCATGCTGGGGGGGCACTCGATCGACGATCCGGAGCCCAAGTTCGGGCTCTGCGTGATCGGGGAAGTGCATCCGGACCGCATGTTCACCAACGCCGGCGCGCGTCCCGGGGACCTGCTGGTGCTGACCAAGCCGCTGGGCACCGGGATACTCACCACGGCACTCAAGCGGGACCTGGCAGGTGAGCCGGACCTGGCCGAGGCGGTGCGCTCCATGACGGCGCTCAACGACGGCGCGGCCCGTGCCGCCCACGCCGCCGGGGTTCGCTGCGCCACCGACGTCACCGGGTTCGGATTGCTGGGTCACCTGGGCAACATCCTGGCATCCAGCGGGGTCGGGGCGCGGATCGACGCGGCACGGCTTCCCACGCTGGCAGGCGCGCTCCGGCTGGCCGAAGCGGGCGCGGTCTCGGGCGGAACCCGGCGCAACCTGGAAGCGGCGCGTGCCGAATGGGGCGACGACGTGTCCGAGGCCGAGCGATTGCTCGCGGTGGACGCCCAGACCTCGGGTGGATTGCTCCTCGCCGTCGCAGCGCGCCGGCTCCCCGACCTCCTGGCCGGCCTCTGGAGCGAAGGCACCCTCTCCCGTGCGGTCGTGGGGGAGATTCTTCCCGAGCCCGGTGTCCTGCGGATCGTCCGCGGGACGGCGGAACAGTAACGAGACGGCGGGCACTATGGGATCGGTGCGCTGGACTCCCCAGCGGATGGAACAGCTCGAACGCGCCACTCGGCTCGGTCGCCGGGTGGTGCTCATGCGCCGGGGCACCGAGTACGTGGTCGTGGCGCGCCGGCTGCTGAGCACCGGCGGCCAGGAGACTCTGATCGGATACCTGCCCATGACCGGCGAGGAGCTCCGCTTCGAGCTGGACGAGCTGGACGAGTTCCAGGTGGTCGGGTGAGCGCCCGCGCGGTGGTCCACCTGGACGAGAGCTGCCTGGGCAACGGGCGGGAGGGGTCCAATCCCGGCGGCGCCGGAGGCCTCATCGAAACCCGCACCCCGCGCGGATTGGTGCGAAGAGACTTCTATATCCATGCGCCGGCAACCACCAACAACCGGATGGCACTGGCCGGCGGCATCGGCGTGCTCCAGCTCCTGGCGGGGAAGGGGACCCGGTTCCGGGTCCTGGTGATCTCCGATTCGGAGTACCTGGTGAAGGGCATTCGGGAGTGGCTGCCCGGGTGGATCGCCCGGGGGTGGAAACGCAAATCCGGCGCGATCGAGAACCTGGAGCTGTGGCGGGCCCTGGCACAGTCGCTCGCGCTCCACGAGAGCCAGTTCGCCTGGGTCCGGGGACACAACGGGCACCCCAAGAACGAATACGCCAACGATCTGGCGGTCCGCGCCGCCCGGGCCCAGGAAACCTCCGCGGGGATCGTCGCGTCGGGCTTCGGCGCCTGGCTGCTGCACAAGCGGGCGGCAGGCCAGTACACTGACTATGATCCGGATGCCGCGTTTGCCGCCCTGGATCAGCGTCTCGAGCGGGGGGAACGGTTCCCCCTCGATCTCGATGCCGCACCGAGCTTCGCCGGAGGTCTTCCGAATGGATGAGCTGACCCGGTTTGCCCGCCGGCTGGTCGAACAGCTCACGGCCAGCAAGGAAGGGGTCCATCGCGCGGTGCCCATCGGTCAGATCCGGGAGAAGATCCTCCCGTACCGGATCCACCGCCGGGCGCTCATGCTGGAGAGTGTGGAGGACTATGAGACCGTGCTGCTCCGGCTGGTGGCCGGCGAGCGGGGGTTCGTGCGCACCCTGCCTCCTGCCGCGGCCAAGCGCTGTCAGGACGAGCTGGCCGGCGCCAATCCCGATCTGAGCGTGCTGGACGAGCTGGCCGATTCCACCATTCAGATCACTTCGCTGGCCGCGGCGCAGATCGTGGGAGACGGCGATGAGGTCACCCTGAGCGACACGCCAGTCATTGCGAGCGAAGCGAAGCAATCTCGCCGCACCGCCGAGATCGCGTCGGTCTCCCCACAGGCTCCGGCCCCTTCGGCCGCTCCGCGGCCTCAGGGTGACACCCCTGCCGCTTCGCGGCCTCAGGGTGACACCAGCCAGCCCGAGTGCCGCCACTGCCACCACGTCATGCCGGCCGGCCGCACCGTGGTGTTCTGCCCCTGGTGCGGAGGCCGGCTGATTCCGTTCACCTGCGCGCGCTGCCAGACCGAGCTCGACTCGGAGTGGCGCCACTGCATCACCTGCGGCGCGTCGGTCAAGGACCCCCACCGCTACTCGTGAGCTCATAGCCATGGCCGGCCGACCCGATGTCGTCTTCCTTTCCGGCGCCCGCACGGGGTTCGGCTCCTTTGGCGGCAGCCTCAAGGACCTGACCGCGACCGATCTGGGCGTCGAGGCAGCCAACGCGGCCATTGCCCGGGCGGGAATTTCCGCCGACCTGGTAGACCACGTGGTGGTGGGCAACGCGATGCAGACCTCAGCCGATGGCGCCTACATCGCCCGGCATGTGGCGCTCCGGGCCGGATGTCCCATCCCCACTCCGGCGCTCACCGTCAACCGTCTCTGCGGCTCGGGATTCGAGGCGATCGTGCAGGGAGCCCAGCAGATCCTCCTGGGCGAATCCAGGCTGGTGCTCGCCGCCGGGACCGAATCCATGAGCCAGGCCCCTCACGTGGTGCGGGGGATTCGCTGGGGGACAAAACTGGGCTCGGCCCCGGCACTCGAGGATCTGCTCTGGCAGGGCCTCACCGATTCCTATTGCGGCTGTCCGATGGGCATCACCGCGGAAAATCTCGCGAAGAAATACGGGATTTCCCGCGCCGAGGTCGATGGCTACGCGTTGCGGTCCCAGCAGGCAGCGAAGACCGCCTGGGACGCGGGGTGGTTTTCCGACGAGCTGCTGCCGGTTCCGGTGAACAACCGGAAGACCAGACAGGCCGAGCCGTGGGCGGCGGACGAGCACATGCGTCCGGAGACCACTGCCGAGGGGCTCGCCAAGCTGGTCCCGGTGTTTTCCAAGGACGGTGTGGTCACCGCCGGGAATGCCTCGGGCATCTCCGACGGGGCCGCCGCCTGCATCGTCGCCTCGGCGGAGTTTGCCAGGGAACGCCAACTCACGCCGATCGGGCGGCTGGTATCGTGGGGCGTGGCGGGAGTGGAGCCCGAGATCATGGGCATCGGTCCGGCGCCGGCGGCGCGCCAGGCGCTCAGCCGGGCCGGCATGACCCTCGGACAGATGGACCGGGTGGAGGTGAACGAGGCTTTTGCGGCCCAATACCTCGCGGTGGAGAAGGAGCTGGGGCTCGATCGCGACCGGACCAATGCCGAGGGCGGGGCCGTGGCCATAGGACATCCCCTGGGGGCGAGCGGCGCCCGCATCACCGTGCACTTGCTTCATACCCTGCGGCGGATCGGCAAGCGGTACGCCCTGGGCAGCGCCTGCATCGGCGGGGGTCAGGGCGTCGCGGTGATCGTCGAAGCGTTCGCGCCGTAGGAGGGCAACGTGGATCTGCTCCTGCTGATTCCGATCGCGGCGTTCGTCTACCTGGCCGGAAGCGTCCGCATTCTCCGGCAGTACGAGCGCGGGGTGGTGTTCTTCCTGGGCAAGTACACCACCACCAAGGGCCCCGGCGTTGCCTTCGTGCCGCTTGGCTTTGCCCAGATGAAGCGGGTATCGCTCCGAATTGTGGCGATGGACATCCCGGCGCAGGACGTGATCACCCGGGACAACATCTCGGTCAAGGTGAACGCGGTCCTGTATTTCCGGGTATTGGAGCCCTCGCTCGCCATCATCGAAATCCAGGACTATCTCTTCGCCACCGGCCAGATGGCGCAGACCACCCTGCTGTCGGTGCTGGGGCAGGTCGAGCTCGACGAGCTGCTGGCCGACCGCCGCAAGGTCAACGAGATCCTCAAGGAGATCATCGACGAGCGCACCGATTTCTGGGGGATCGAGGTCTCCGCCGTGGAGATCAAGGACGTGCTGCTGCCCGACGGGATGCGCCGGGCGATTGCCCGTCAGGCGGAAGCGGAACGGGAGCGGAGAGCCAAGGTGATCAGCGCCCAGGGCGAGCTCCAGGCGTCGGAGACCCTGGCGCAGGCCGCCCGGATGCTGCAGAGCCAGCCCGCCTCGCTCACCCTCCGCTACCTGCAAACGCTCACCGAAATCGCGGCGGAGAACAACACCACCACCATCTTCCCGATTCCGATCGACTTCTTCAGGACGTTTTTCCAGCGGCCCGACGACGCCATGGCGGCGCCCCACCCGGTTGTGGCACCGGCTCCCGCCGAGCTTCCCGCCGAGCCGGTGGCGGGGAATCTGTCGGGGCTCGATCCGGCGGAACAGCTGCGCCGGCTTCGGGCGGCGGTGCAGGCCGGGCTCGGCGCCGAGACCAAGAGCGAATGACATGGCCGACCTGACGCCCGGCAAGATCGATCGCGCCGCGCTGGAGCGGATCATGCAGCGCGCCGCGGAGCTCCAGGCCGGCGAGGCCGACGTCGGCGAAGGTCTCACCCCCGACGAAGTGACCGCGCTGGGCCGGGAGGTGGGAATCCCGGCGCGCTATCTCCAGCAGGCCATGCTGGAACAGGCCACCGAGGTGGTGGCCCCGGCGGAGGCGGGGCTGGCCGGAACCGTGCTCGGCCCCTCCGAGGTGCGGGCCCAGCGGGTGGTGATCGGAGATCCTGACGACGCGGCCCGCGCCCTGATCGAATGGTTCGACCGGAACGAGCTCCTGGCGGTGCTGCGGCAGCAGCCGGGACGGGTGACCTTCGAGCCGATCGGCGGGATGCAGGCCGCGCTCCGGCGGGGCGGGGCCGCGTTTGGATCCGGCGTTCCCAAATTCATGCTGGCAAAGGCCACCATGGTGTCGGCCACCTTTACCCGGCTCGAGTCGGGGTACTGTCACGTGGCCCTCGCGGCCGACCTCAAGAAGACCAGAGGCGCCTATCTGGGTGGTGCCGTCGCGCTCGGGACCTTGGGTGTGGCGGGTGCGGCGGTCCTGGCGGCGCTGAGCCCGCTTCTGCTGCTGGCCGCCGCGCCGCTGCTTGGTGGCGGCGCGCTGAGCTGGGTCACCCTCAAGCAGTTTCGTCCGGTGGCCGAGCGGACCGCGCTCGGGCTGGAGCGCGCCCTCGACTATCTCGAGCGGGGCGGGGTCAAGCCGGGACACCAGATCCCGCCCAAGAGCGGCGGTCTGCTCGATGCGCTGGCCGGAGAGATCCGCCGCGCCATCGCCTCCTCCACCGAAAGGTCCCGGCAGAAGTGACCATCCGGAAGGTCGGGGTCCTGGGATGCGGGCAGATGGGGAGCGGCATTGCCCAGGTGGCTGCGGTGGCGGGGTTCGAGGTGCTGTCCCGCGACCTCGAGGAGGCACAGCTCGCGCGGGGCAGGAAGGCGGTCGAGACCTCGCTGGCGAAATTCGTGGAGAAAGCCAAGCTGGCGCCCCAGGACCGGGATGCGGCGCTGGGCCGGCTCCGCTTCACCACCCGGATCGAAGACCTCGCGGCCTCGGACCTGGTGATCGAGGCGGTCACCGAAGACCTGGAGCTCAAGAACCGGCAGTGGAAGGCGCTCGACGCCGTCTGCCCCGCGGAAACGCTGTTCGCGTCGAACACCTCGAGTCTCTCGATCATGGCGATGGCGGCGGTGACCGGACGCCCCGACCGGTTCCTCGGGCTCCACTTCTTCAATCCGGTGCCGATGATGCCGCTGGTCGAGGTGGTGCGAAGCGTCGCGACTTCGGCCGCTACCATCGCCGCCGGCACCGACTTCGTGCGGCGGCTGGGCAAGGAGCCGATCGCCGCTCGGGACTCGGCCGGTTTCATTGTGAACCGGCTGCTGATTCCCTACCTGCTGGATGCGGCCCGAGCGGTGGAGCAGGGGGTGGCGTCTATTCAGGACGTGGACAATGGCATGAAACTGGGCTGCGGGCACCCGATGGGTCCGCTGACCCTGCTCGACTTCGTGGGACTCGACACCGCGGTGGCGGTGGGAGAGATCCTGTTCGACGAATTCCGCGAGCCGCGCTATGCGCCGCCTCCCCTGCTGCGCCGGATGGTGCTGGCGGGATGGCTGGGCAAGAAGTCGGGGCGGGGGTTTTATGACTGGACGACGACACCTCCGACGCCCGTGGCCCTATGAAAAGCGTCAACGGTCAACGGTGACGAAGTCATTGCGAAGGTCAACGGCCCGAAGCAATCCCGCCGGATCGCCACGGGCGCTGCGCGCCCTCGCGATGACTGCTCTAGGCCTGCTGTCCTGCCGCGCAACGACCTCCCGCCCCGACTACCTCCCCCTGCCGACGGCGTCGATTGCCGAGGTCGAGCTGGAGATTCCCGAGGCCACCCGGGCGCTGGCCGAGGCACTCGCGAAGGACAGCATCGCCCTCATGGTGGTGCGGGAGGCGGACGGGTTCATCGACTCGGGCTGGCTCGCCAGCGGCACCCTGGAGCGCACCAGCGCGCGCCCGCTCGGCCCCGACGTCGTGCGAATCCGCGCCTGGGTGAATCCGTCCAAGCAGTTCTGGAGCGAGCTGCAGGTCGAGGCGACCTACCGCGCGATGGCCGATCCCTCCCGCCCGGAGCGGGAGCTCGATGTCCTGCTTCCCGCCGATCATCCGCTCCAGCGCAAGGTCGTCGGAGTGGTTCGCCGCCTGGTTGGCCAGTACGGGGATCCGGCGGCGCTGGAAGCGCTCACCCCGCCCCGGCCGGTGGTCAAGCCGGACACCACGATCAAGCCCGACACCACGAAAGCCGGATCCCGATGAATCGCGTCAGCCGAGTCCTGGTGCTCTCGCTCGCGTTGGCAGGCAGCGTGACCGCCCAGGCCCGCCAGTCCACCTGGGCCGATGCCGTACTCACCGATCTCGACAGCAAGGCGCCGGGGTATGCTACCACCGCAAAGCAGATCTGGGGATTTGCCGAGGTGGGATACCAGGAGGAGAAGAGCAGCGCGTTGTTGCAGGACCGGCTCCGAGCGGCCGGGTTTTCGATCGAGGCCGGAGTCGGAGCAATGCCCACCGCCTTCGTCGCCTCCTACGGCAGCGGCAAGCCGGTGATCGCGATCGTGGGCGAGTTCGATGCCTTGCCCGGTCTGTCTCAGGACGCGGTTCCGGTGCGCAAGGTTCTGGTCGAAGGCGGGCCGGGACATGGCTGCGGCCATCATCTCTTCGGCACCGCGGCGGCCGCGGCGGCGATCTCGGTCAAGGACTGGCTGGCCCAGGGCAAGGGGCCCGGGACGATCCGCTTCTACGGGACGCCGGCCGAGGAGGGCGGCGGCGGGAAGATCTATATGGTGCGGGCCGGGGTGTTCAAGGATGTGGACGCCGTGGTCTCCTGGCACCCCGGCGATCTCAACCAGGTGACCCGCGCCACGACCCTGGCGAACAACAGTGCCAAGTTCCGGTTTCATGGGGTCAGCGCGCATGCTGCGGCGGCCCCCGATCAGGGACGCTCCGCGCTGGACGGGGTGGAAGCCATGAACGCGATGGTGAATCTGATGCGCGAGCATGTGCCCCAGGAAGCCCGCATCCATTACGTCATCACCAGCGGAGGAAAGGCGCCCAACGTCGTTCCCGATTTTGCCGAGGTGTACTACTACGCCCGCCACAGCGACATGCGGGTTCTCGACGGCATCTGGGAGCGGATCCTGAATGCCGCCAAGGGCGCCGCGCTGGGGACCGGGACCACGATGGATTTCGAGCTGGTGAATTCGGTGTACAACGTCCTGCCCAACGATGCCCTGGCCGACGTGATGCAGGGAGCGCTGGAGCGGGTCGGCGGCTACGCCTATTCGCCGGACGAGAAGGCGTTCGCCGAGCAGATCCGGCCCTCGCTCACCGGGACGCTCCCTCCGATGGATGAGGCGACCCGGGTGACCCCGCCGGAGACCGGGGTCTCCCCCGGCTCCACCGATATGGGCGACCTGAGCTGGGTGGTGCCCACGGTGCAGCTCTCGGCGGCCACCTGGGTGCCCGGAACCCCGGCGCACAGCTGGCAGGCGGTCGCCGCGGGCGGGATGTCGATCGGTTCCAAGGGCATGATGGTCGCCGCCAAGACCATGGCGCTCACCGCGATCGAGCTGTTCAGCAACCCCGCCCATCTGCCCAGGGCGCGGGCGGAATTCGAGAAGCGGCTGGGGGGGTTCGTCTACAAGTCGAGGGTAGGGGACCGGAAGCCGCCGCTGGACTACAGACGGTAAGCGGTGAGCGGTAGGCGGTGAGCGGGAAAGGCTCTTCCCGCTCACTGCTCACTGCTCACCGCTCACCGCTCATACCTCAAAGCACCTAGAGGAGGGCGCCTCATGGCCACCATCGCCGTCGGGAAGGAAAACTCCACGTCCATCGATCTCTACTATGAGGATCACGGCTCCGGCCCACCGGTGGTCCTGATCCATGGATGGCCCCTCTCCGGAGCTTCCTGGGAAAAGCAGCTCCCGGCGCTTCTGGGCGCGGGTCAGCGGGTCATCAGCTACGATCGACGGGGCTTCGGCCGGTCCAGTCAGCCGGATTCCGGCTACGACTATGACACCTTCGCCAGTGACCTGAACGAGCTCATGACCCGGCTCGATCTGCGCGATGCCACCCTGGTCGGGTTTTCCATGGGCGGAGGCGAAGTTGCGCGCTACCTCGGCAGGTATGGTTCGGAACGGGTCAAGCGCGCAGTGTTCATCGCGGCGATCCCGCCCTTTCTGCTGAAGAAGGGCGATAACCCCGACGGCCTGGACCGAAGCATTTTCGAAGGAATCAAGAAGGCGATCGTGGCGGACCGTCCGGCGTTTCTCTCCGAATTCCTGAAGAACTTCTACAATGTCGACGACCTGGGCGGGAAGCGGATCAGCAATCAGGCCGTCCACTTGAGCTGGATGGTCGCGGCGGGAGCGTCGCCCAAGGGCACCCTCGATTGTGTGCAGGCCTGGCTCACCGACTTCCGGGAGGACCTGCGGAAGATCACAGTGCCCACGCTGGTCATCCATGGGGACGCGGACCGGATCCTTCCGATCGCGGCCACCGGATCACGCATTCATGAAGCGGTCACGGGAAGCCGATTGGTCGTGGTGGCGGGAGGACCGCATGGGATCCTCTGGACCCACCCCGACAATGTGAACTCGGCGCTGGTGAAGTTTCTGAAGTAGTGGTCAGTGGTCGGTGGTCAGTGGTCAGGGTTGTCACCCTGAGCGCAGCGAAGGGGCCCATCTCTCCCTTGAGATTAGCCCCTTCGGTCGCTTCGCTTCCTCAGGGTGACAATCAAGTCACATACGCCTTCACCCATTCTTCGAGCTTGACGAGGTCCACCCGCGTATCCCGGCAGGGCCCGCTCGGGAGCGTGAGCGTAAGCCCGAGCACCGGCACCTTTCCGGCCACGTCGTGCAAGCCGCTCACCATATCCCGCTCGCAGGCCACCGCCACCACCGCGCACGGCCGTTCGCGGCTCTCGCACTTTTGGTGGAACTAGCTCACAATCAGGTCGTGCAAACCGCTCCGGAGGAAGTCACCGTAACCGTCTTGCTCGCGGAGCCGGTCTCTGTTCCTCCTAATGAGCTGACCTTGACGGCGAGGGTTCCCGTATTCGGGATCGTCGTAGTAATTGAATCAGCAAGGGAGACGTAGATATCTTGACCGGCGAACTGCCAGCGATACTGCAGAGAGCCACTTCCTCCTTGGGCGCTGGCCTTCCAAGTGCATACTTGATTTGGCTTGATGGATGCTTTTCCTGTGATGGTAACTGTCAGAGGTTGGGGGTTGGGATAGGTGAAGGCAATGTTCAGCAAACGTCCTGTTGTGGACGCTCCCGGAGATAGGATCGCGTATGGGTATGCAGCATCAAGAATCGCAGAAGCGACTTGTGCGGGCGAATCGTTAGGATGATCCTGTAGGTACAACGCTGCAGCCCCAGTGACATGCGGCGCAGCGAGGGATGTCCCGCTGGTCGAGGCTGGGCCGCCGAGCCAGGGCGCGATAATGTCCTTCCCTGGCGCGAAGAGATCCACACAGGACCCAAAGTTGGAGGCTGTGTCTGAGGTGGCGACCCAACGAGCATCTGCCGCAGTGCTCGCGGCGACCGTGAGCAGAGCGGGAACGACCCCCGGCGAGTAGCTGCAAGCGCTGCTGTTCTCATTGCCCGCGGCAGCGACCCAGGTGATGCCTGATGCCACAGAGTTTGCAAAGGCGAGGTTGAATTGCGCGGAGTAGGGTCCGGAGATACTCCAGTTAGCCACTGCTGGCTTGATCGCGTTCGCAGTAACCCAGTCGATCGCAGCCATCAGGATCTCTCGGTTGCGAAGATTGCCCACGCAGTCGACGATCTTGACACCTACCAGGCTGAGCCCCTTGGCGACGCCATACGTCGCTCCACCAGCCACAAGCGCCGTGGCTGTTCCATGACCATAGCAGTCCACACCAGAGCCACCAGTCGTCACAAAATCCGCACCGAGGACAGCCCGACCGCCGCAATCCGCATGTGAATAGAGAATTCCGCTGTCGAGGTGATACGAGTGCACCCCAGTGCCCGTCTTTCCATACACAAAACGTGAATCAAGCGGCAATACAAATTGATCAATTCGATCGAGACCCCATGAAGGGCGTCGGAGTCTGAACAGTTGCGAGCACATCGGCATCTGTTACAGGCTCAATGAAAGCAATATCGGGCCTGTTCTGAATCCGCTTTGCCGCCTCAGGGCTCAGACGGGCGGAGAATCCTTGCATCGCGTGCCGATAAACCATACCAAGCGAACCACCTTCGGAGTTCACCAGGCCAGCTGAAGCAGTTGCAATATCTCGCGAAGGATCAGGCTTGAAAGTGACGATGTACCTGTCGCGAATGTCCTCCGCGACAGAGTCGCGCGAACCAGATTGGACACTAGGCTGGATA
>DATFGC010000497.1:0-7201 GCA_035249765.1 Gemmatimonadales bacterium
TCAATCGCTTGCGGTGCTCCCGCTTGCCAATCTGAGCGGTAATCAAGCCGATGACTATTTCGGCATCGGTCTGGCTGAGGAGATCACCCGGGCCCTGGCAAAGAACGGGGTGCGGGTCATCGGGCGGGTGAGCGCCGGCGCGCTCCAGGCCAAGGGACTCGATGAGCGCGCCATCGCCCGGGAGCTGGGCGTCGGGTCGCTGCTCACCGGCACGGTGCAGCGCTCCGAGAGCCAGATCCGGATCAACGTGACGCTGGTATCGGCGAGCGACGGCGCGGTCCGCTGGACCGAGCGCTACGATCGCCCGCTCGCCAACGTCTTTGCGGTGCAGGACGAGATTGCCCGCACCGTGTCGGAGACGCTGCTGGGGTCGCTGGGCCGAGGGCCCCTGGCATCGGCCCGAATCGAGACGACCGACCCGGAGGCCCATTCGCTCTACCTGCAAGGGATGGTGCTCTTCAACCGGCGGGGCGCGCGGGGCCTGCAACAGGCGATCGGCCTGTTCGAGCGGGCCGCGGCCCGGGATCCGAAATACGCCCGCCCGCAGGCCGCGCTGTCGATGGCGCTGGCCGTGCTGCCGGCCTATGTGTGGGGCGACGCCACGCCGATGCTGACCCGGGCGGTCGCGGCGGCCGAACGGGCCATTGGAATGGACTCGACCATTCCCGAGTCGTACACCGGACTGGGCTACGCCTATTCCATCCTGGGCGACCTCGGCCGGGCCGACGCGAGCTTCCGCCGTGCCCTGGCGCTCGACTCGACGGTGGCGACGACATGGGGATGGTACGGATTGTTGGCTAATCGCCTGGGCGAATACGCCATCGCCCACGATCGGGTTCGACGGGCGCAGGCGCTGGAGCCCGCCTCGCTCATCGCCAAACTCTGGGCCGGCCAGGTATTCGAGATCGAACGGCGCTACCAGGCCGCCGATTCGGTGGCCAACGAGACGCTCGCCCGCGATTCGACGTTCATCCTCGCCTGGGCCTGGAAGGCCAACGCCTTGTTTGGACTGCGACGGTTCGAGGAAGCCGTCGCGCTGCTCGAACGGCAGTCGACCATGGTGTCGGCAGACGATCCCGAACGGGACAACGGGTTGCTCGCGTACGCCTATACGCAGGCCGGCCGAACCGGCGATGCCCGCCGGGTGCTCGATGCAGCCCGGGCGGCATCGGGCGGGAAGTTGCCGGCGACCGGAGCAACCGCCGCCGCGCTGGAGGACCTGGGCGATCACGAGGCGGCGGTCGCTCTGCTGGCCGAGGCGATCGCGCAGCACGATGTATGGGTGGTCCAGTTCCCCCGGGCGCTGCGGTATGACAAGCTGCGCAAGGACCCTCGCGTGGTCGCGATGCTCGATCGGCTGGGTCGGATGCCATGAGCGACGCAGCCCGGCTCACCACCTCGCTGGCCGGCCGGTACCGCATCGAGCGCGAGCTCGGGGCCGGGGGCATGGCGACCGTGTACCTCGCGCAGGATCTCCGGCATGATCGTAAGGTGGCTCTCAAGGTGCTGCGGACCGACCTGGCCGCGGTGATTGGAGCCGAGCGGTTTCTCCAGGAAATCCGCACCACCGCCAACCTCCAGCACCCGCATATCCTGCCCCTACACGACTCGGGGCAGGTGGACGGCACCGTGTTCTACGTGATGCCGTATATCGACGGCGAATCGCTCCGGGACCGGCTCAGCCGCGACAAGCAGCTCCCGGTCGAGGACGCCCTGCGATTTGCCCGCGAGGTGGCCGACGCGCTGGGATACGCCCATGAGCGGGGCATCATCCACCGGGACATCAAGCCGGAGAACATTCTGCTCCAGCGGGGCCATGCCCTGGTGGCGGACTTCGGCATCGCGCTGGCGGCGAGCCGAACCGGCGGCTCCCGGATGACCGAGACCGGGCTTTCGCTCGGCACCCCGCATTACATGAGCCCCGAGCAGGCGATGGGGGAGCGCGAGCTGGGCCCCCGCTCCGATGTCTATGCGCTCGGCTGCGTTTGTTACGAGATGCTCTGCGGTGAGCCGCCGTTCACCGGCCCGACGCCCCAGGCCATCGTCGCCCGGGTGATGACCGAGCCGCCCCGTTCGATTCGCTCCCAACGGCAAACCGTGCCGGAGCACGTCGAGGCCGCGGTGCTGCAGGCGCTGGAGAAGCTGCCGGCCGATCGTTTCGGATCAGCCGGGGCATTTGCGGAGGCGCTCGGGCAGCCATCCTTCACCAGAACGACCGTCGCCCCGCGCCCCGCGCGCCCTCCCGGGCGGACGGCGCCATGGAAATCCATCGCCCTCGGGGTCATGGGAGCAGCCGCGCTGTTGCTGGTCGCGCTCCTGGTCGCGCTGCAGAATTCCGCCGCCGGCGACGTGACGCCCCGGCCGGTGGTTCGCTTCGAGGTGATGGTTCCGGACAGCATCGAGGTGGAGCAGGTGCTGCTGACCCCCGACGGGACCCGCATGGTGGTCCAGGCGGTGGATCGCTGGTACCTCTATTCGTTCGCGACGATGCAGTGGTCTCCCTTCCCGGTTCTCGACGCGAAAGGCTCTGCTTCCTTCGCCGTCTCACCGGACAGCCGCTGGGTCGCCTTCATTGGAGACGGGCTCCGGCTGACGGTCGTCCCGCTGAGCGGGGGCAATTCGCGCACCATCGCCGATTCCATCCAGCGGGTGAACTGGGAATCCGACGGGTTCCTTTACCTGGTGCGGCGGACCGACGGGAGAGACCGGGTGGTTCGGGTCAAACCGGAAGGCGGCGCACTCGAGGAGCTGCTGGTGGCCGATTCGGGCCGGACCCTGCACCTGGGTCCCCTGCTTCCCGGGGCGCAGCTTCTGTATGAGGTCTTGGCGGGGGGGAAAGAAGAAGCTCAGTTTGCGCTGGATCTCGAGGATCGCAGCAGCCGTCCGGCGTCCCTCCCCCCGCGGTTCGCGGCGATCGCGTATGCCGCTACCGGCCATCTGATTCTCTACGCCTCCGAAGGGGTGTTCGCCCAACCCTTCGACCCGAAGCGCCTGGCTCCGACCGGATCGTCGGTTCGTCTGGTCCCGGTGATGCCGCTGGGAGTCAGTGTCGCCGGCGGGATGTTCGCGTACAATCTGACCCCGCCGGGGGGACCGGCCCTGTTCGACCGGCGGGGAAACCGGCGTGACTTGCCCGGGATCATCGCGCCCAATTCCTGGGGCTTCGGTTCGCAAGTCTCTCCCTCGGGACACGCCATCGCCTTCTGGCGCTATCAGGCAGCCGGGGATCGCTGGGACGTGTTCAGCTACCGGCTGCCCGCCGGGCCGCCGATGCGGCTCACCTCCGATTCCGTCGGCTATAACGTGGGACTGGCCTGGGCGCCCGATGGAGAATCGGTCCGATTCCGTTCCCGCCGGAACCGACGCTTCTCGCTGTTCCACGTCCCCTGGGATGGTAGCGGCCAGCCCGAGCCGTTCCTGAACCGGCCGGGCAACATCCACGGCGTCTCCTCGCCCGGCGGGAGCGCCATGGTGGTAGTCGACGAAGAGGGGCGCGGACTGGTGCTGGTAACACCCGGCGGCGCCGATTCGGCCATCGTGCTGGAGAGCGCAGCATCGACCCCCCGGTTTCCGCGCATTTCACCGGACGGCCAGTGGCTGGCCTATAGCGCGATCGAGCTGGGCCGCCGGGAGGTATTCGTGCGGCCCCTCGCGGGAGGATCCCGGCGGTGGAAGGTTTCCCGCGACGGGGGCAACAACCCGGTCTGGGCCCGCTCGGGCCGGGAGCTGTTCTTCTACGTGAACGATTCGATTCGTGCGGTCCCGGTCACCCCGGGTCCGGCCTTCCAGGCCGGTGAGCCCCGGGCGCTCTTCCGGGTCGCCGATCTTCCCGACTTTTCCGGATTCGACATCCTGCCGGGGGACTCCCTGTTCGTGGTGAGCGCGACGAGTCTGGGGGAGCGCCGCCGGATTCTGGTGACGGCCAACTTTCTGGAAGAGCTGCGGGGCCTCAGCGCCGTTGCGCAGCCGGGGCGGCCATGATCCGTCCATTGCGTCCCGGCGCGCTATCTTTGGAGCGCGCCATTTCTCCCGTGCCAGGACCCCGGCCATCAGCGAACCGCTGCAGCGCCTGACCATCGCTCTCGCCGAGCGCTACCGGGTCGATCACAAGATCGGCGAGGGGGGCATGGCCACGGTGCACCTCGCGCTCGATCTCAAGCACGGCCGCCGGGTCGCGCTCAAGGTGCTGCATCCCGAGCTCGCGGCGGTGCTGGTGAGCCGGCCCAGCCCCACGCGAACTACGACGTCGCGCCGGACGGCCGGTCCTTCGTCATGCTGCGGCGGAGCCCCGCCACCCACATCGTGGTGATTCAGAGCGTGCAGGAGCTGGTGCGGCGGGCGCAGCGCCCCCGGACGCCGTTGGTGCTGACCGCCCTCGGAACCGACCGTTGACCGGATCCACGCCCGACCGGCTGACCCGCGCCCTGGCCGACCGCTACCGCATCGAGCGAGAGCTGGGCCAGGGCGGCATGGCCACGGTGTACCTGGCCCAGGACCTCCGGCACGACCGCAAGGTCGCGGTCAAGGTTCTCAAACCCGAGCTGGCCGCCGTGCTGGGCGGAGAACGCTTCGTGGTGGAGATCAAGACCACGGCGGCGCTGCAACATCCTCACATCCTGCCGCTGTTCGATTCGGGCACCGCCGATGGGTTCTTGTACTACGTCATGCCCTACATACAGGGCGAGACCCTGCGCGACAAGCTGAGCCGGGAGACCCAGCTCGGGATCGACGAGGCGGTGCGGATCACCCGCGAAGTGGCGGACGCGCTCGATTACGCCCACCGTCACGGAGTGATCCACCGCGACATCAAGCCGGAGAACATCCTGCTGCACGACGGCCGCCCGATGGTGGCCGACTTCGGGATCGCGCTGGCGGTGAGCGCGGCCGCCGGAGGCCGGATGACCGAGACCGGGCTCTCCCTCGGCACCCCCCACTACATGAGTCCGGAGCAGGCCACCGCGGAGAAAGAGCTGACCAATCGCTCCGACGTCTATTCGCTGGGGTGTGTGCTCTACGAGATGCTGACCGGGAGCCCGCCCCACGTGGGCGCCACCGCGCAGCAGATCGTGATGAAGATCGTGATGGATCCGGTGCGGCCGGTCACCGAGCTCCGGAAGACGGTGCCGCTGCATGTCGCGGCGGCGGTCGGCAAAGCGGTGGAGAAACTGCCCGCCGACCGGTTCGAGAGTGCCAAGGCATTCGCCGAGGCGCTGGGGAATCCCGCGTTCGGGGCGGGGACGATCGGGATGACGGCCCCGTCCGGAAGCGTATATCGACAGCGGAACTCAAAGACGCTGGGGCTGGTGGCCGCGATCGCTCTCCTCGCGACCACCGCGGCGCTCTGGGGCTGGCTCCGGCCGGAACCGGGACGCCCGGTTCGCTGGTTCAGCGTCGCCCTGCCGGACAGCCTGTCGCTCGGTGGCAGCGGAAATTACCGGCTCGCGCTCTCACCCGACGGCGAACGGCTGGCCTATGCCGGCCGGAGCGCCGGCCGGCAGGGGGGAGGAATCTTGCTCCGCCGCCTGGATCAGCTCGGGGTGACCGCGATTCCCGGAACCGATGGCGGGGTCAACCCGTCGTTCTCGCCCGACGGACGGCAGCTCGCATTCCTCGCGACCGGAGCGCCCCGCTCCATCCGGGTCGTGTCGCTGGCCGGCGGACCCGCCATCACCCTGACCGATTCGCTGGTGGATACCGGCGGACTCGCCTGGGGTCAGGACGGGTACATCTACTACGACGGCCACCTCGAGGGCGACGGGATCGCGCGGGTCCGGGAGACCGGAGGCGCCCCGGAGATCGTCACCCGGCCCGACAGCGCGGGGGGCGAGCGCTATCACAACGCCCCGGCGCCGCTCCCCAACCGGCGAGGGGTGCTGTTCACCGCGGTCCGGGAAGTGGGGAGGCCCGAAGCGAGCGAAATCGCCGTCGTGGACCTGGGGACCGGGAAGCACCGGACCCTCACCCGCGGGGTGCTCGCCATCTACAGCCCCACCGGTCATCTTCTCTACATCACCAGCGACGGCACCCTGATGGCGGCTCCCTTCGACCAGGACCGCCTGGCGCTGACCGGCGAAGGCGTCGCGATCACGGGCGGGGTCTCGACTCGGGGGGTGAGCCGGGCCGATCTGGCCCTGGCCAACGGCACCCTGGTCTATGCCGCGGGCGCCCCCGTCCTCAACCGTCGGGAGCTGGTCTGGGTCACCCGGGATGGCGCGGCCACCGCCGTCGATCCGGCCTGGACCCGTTTCCTTGCGTATCCCAGGATTTCTCCCGACGGCCGGCGGGTGGCGCTATCGGTGGTGGAGGGTGGGGTGCAACCCGAGGTCTGGGTCAAGCAGCTCGACCGCGGCCCCGCCCTCAGGCTCACCGCGCAGGGGGGCCGGAGCGGCACCTGGTTCCCCAATGGCCAGCGAATCCTCTACTCCGGGCCGGCCGGGCTCCAGAGCGTGCCGGCGGATGGGAGCGCCCTCCCGGCGCTCGTCCGCGCCACCACCGGCACCGTGCCAATGCTCCTGCCGGAGATTTCGCCCGACGGGCAGTGGGTGAGCTACTCCGCCCGGGGAAACCTGTACCTCGCGCGAATCAGCGGTGATACCGCCCGGCGGGACGTCGCCGCGACGCCGGCCCTGGAACTGTCTCCGGTCATCTCGCCCAACGGCCGCTGGATCGCTTACGTCAGCAACGAATCGGGCCAGCTCGAGGTCTACGTCCGCCCATTCCCCGAGACTCAAACCACCCGGTGGCCGGTGTCGACCGGGGGCGGTGTCAATCCCCGGTGGCGCCGGGATGGGGCGGAGCTCTTCTTCATACGCCCCAATGGGGACTTCCTGGCGGTGCCGGTTGGCCCCGGGCCTGTGTTCACCGCAGGGGTTCCCTCGGTCCTGTTCTCCGCCGAGCCCTTTCAGTCGGCGGAAGCCGGGGTTGGCTACGACGTCCACCCCGATGGGAAGCGCTTCCTCATGCTGCGCCAGATCGGTGGGGCCCGGTCCGATGAGCTGATCCTGGTGGAGAACCTTCCCGCAATGCTCCAGACCCGGGTGGTACCGCGATGAGCGCCCGGCTCGCGGCCGCTCTCGCGGATCGCTACCGGATCGAGCGGGAGCTGGGCCAGGGGGGCATGGCCACGGTGTACCTGGCCCACGACCTCCGCCACGAGCGCGAGGTCGCCATCAAGGTGCTGCACCCGGACCTCGGAGCGGCC
>DATFGC010000498.1:0-2499 GCA_035249765.1 Gemmatimonadales bacterium
AGTCATTGCGAGCGTAGCGCCAGTCATTGCGAGCGTAGCGCCAGTCATTGCGAGCGTAGCGAAGCAATCCCGCCGGGATCGCCACGGGCCCTCCGGGCCCTCGCGATGACTACGTGTTCCCGCTCACCGCTCACCGCACCACCAGCTTCCTGGTCATGAACGGCGGCCCGAACAGGTCGGCCGTCAGGGTGTATGCTCCGGGCTCGGGGATCCATTCGACGTCGAAGGTCTCTCCCACTCCCACATACTTGCGGGCCGGCCGCATCGCCCTCTGGGAATCGGGGAGGTCCGCCCCATCGCGGGCCAGCGGGCGCCATTGCACCAGCGCGGAGTCGCGCCGGATGGTGAAACGGCCTCCGCTCGCGGCGCCGATGCCCACGAACCGGAACCGGTGCGACACTCCGGCGGCGAGCTGGAGCGGCGGCGGCGTGTTGTTGCCGTTGATAAGGGTACGTCCGTCGCCGTCCCACCCCGCGACGAACAGGTGGTCCCGGGCGGAATCGAAGCGCTCGCCCGGCGGCAGGACCACGATCGCCCCATAGAGTCCCGAGGTGATCTGCTCGATGTCGTTCATGTGGGTGTGGTAGATGAACGTGCCGGGGCGGGGGAGGGAGAGCCGGGCCACGAAGGAATCCCCCGGCTGGATGGACGGCGCCAGCCGCTGCCCCATGCCGCCCCACCCGGGCACCCCGTCCGAGTAGCTCTCCAGCTCGATGCCGTGCCAGTGAATCGCGGCGGTCTCCTTGAGCCGGTTGATCACGGTGATGTCGGTCGGCTGGTTCTGGGTGAGCACCAGTGTGGTGCCGGGAATCTCGACCGAATCGGCAGCGGGCGGACGCTGGTCCTGCTGCAGCACGAAGCCCAGCGCGCGGGGGGCCTGGAGCCGCTTGGCGCCTTCCTGCACGAAGAGCCTGAGGTTCCTGGTGTTCTCCCGCCCGGGCTCCCTCCAGCCCCGAGACGGCTGGACCGAAATGCCGAGGATCAGACCCGCCATGTGCACGGCCGGGTCGTGGGCACTGTGGTCCGGATGGCCTTTGGGCGGGGGATTGAGCCGGGCCTCCGGCACCACGTGAAAGCCGATGTGACAGTGAAACAGCCAATTGCCGGGGCGATCGGGCCCCCAGGTCAGGTCCATCGTGGTGCGGGGGAACATGAGCTGGGTGACCGCGAGCTGGCCCTTGTCCCGGTAGGTGCTGCTGTCGGTCAGCGCATCGCCCATCCGGTCGAGCCGGAAGTAGAACCCGTGCAGGTGCATCGGGTGAAAACGTCCGCTGGCGTTGATCCAGCGCCAGCGCAGCGAGTCTCCGACGGTGGCCCGGATGCGCTCGGAATGTGGCCAGGACAGTCCGTTGATGGCGAGGGCATTGCGATACACGGTGGAATCGCCCGGCTTGGGGTCGCCCCAGATGTTGATCACGAAGACCCGGTCATCCGGTCGCGGCCCGGCAGAATCCACCACGAACCCCCCGGCCAGCTGCTGGCGCTCGACCATGGTGTCCCGCGCTCCGGCATCGGCGGCGTACAGGTAGGTCCCCGGCGCTCCTGCTTCAAACCTGATCCGTTTCGTCTCGCCCGGAGCGATCCGGGTCGAATCGTGCTGCTTCGCCGGGCGGGTCATGAAGCCGAGCAGGGTGATGGTGGAGTCCGGAAGGGTGTTGGTCACCGTGGCGTCGATCATGGTTCCGGTGGGAACCCGGATCAGCGGGCCCGGCACCTGGGGCGGCTTGCCCGCCTCGGCGAAGACCGGCGCGACCACCGAGTCTCCCTTCGGTCCCTCCGGAAACCACACTCCGGTCCGGACCTCGAGCCGCAGGGTGAGCACGCCCTGCTTCAGGGAGCCGGCGGCACGCCGGTTGTCGTTGGGAATGACGCGCACCAGGTCGGGAGCCGCCCCGGGGGGAGCGGCGAACAGGAGGGCACAGAGCAGGGCTCTTCGGGGTAACCGCCTCATCGGGCACGGGCTCCTTGCATGATGGCGCGCAGCTCGGTGAGAAAGTTCTGCACCACGATCAGGTCGCCGGACTCGTCGCCCCGGCCCTGGCGATTCAGCAGGAAGCGCTGTCCATCCCGGCTCACTTCGAACATCCGGCCAGTGAGGCCATTGGTCTCGAACCACGCATCGGCGGGCAGGGAAAACAGGGTGCGGGGGCTGGCTTCGCTGGGGCCGCGCGACATGTCGGCCACCTGGACCGTCTTGCTGTCGGCGCTTCGAAAGTATATCTCACGGCCGTCGGCGCTCCACTGCACCCCATCCGCGCCCGCCGAGGAGATCTGCCACTTGCCCGCGGAAATCTCCGGAAATGGACGCACGAAGACCTCGGGCGTTCCGGTCTCCATGGAGACATAGGCCAGCCAGGTTCCGTCCGGTGACAACGCCGGCAGGGCCTCGTGGTAGGACTCGTTCAGGAGCGGCGTTGCCACCGTGTCCTCGCCCGGCCGCAGGACAAAGATGTCCAGGGAGGACGGCCCGTCTACCACGAGCAGCAGCCTCTTGCCGTC
>DATFGC010000499.1:0-2005 GCA_035249765.1 Gemmatimonadales bacterium
ACTACGAAGTGCCGGCCGAGCTGCTCGAGGACGGTGAAGCCCTGGCGAGCTGGGTAGAGAAGGCGATCGAGGTGGCGCGGCGGGCGAAGCGGAAACGACGAGGTTAGTCATTACGAAGGAGCGCAGCGACCCAAGCAATCCCCCGATTTACTCCAGGCCGTCCAGCAGCTTGATCAGGGTGTCGTGCCGCACCGGCTTGATCAGATGGTGATGAAATCCCGCGGCGCGGGAGCGCTCCCGGTCATATTCGTGACCCCACTCGGTCAGGGCCACCAGAACCATCTTGTCTCCCCAACGCTCTCCGCGGATCCGCCGGGCCACTTCGTCGCCGTCAAGCCTCGGGAGGCCGATATCGAGCAGGACCAGGTCGGGCAGGAAGGCCCTGGCCCGGTCCAGCGCCCTGAATCCGTCCGGGGCGATCTCGGTCATGTGTCCGGCCATCCCGAGGACCGCCGCGAGCGATTCGGCCGCGTCGCGATCGTCGTCCACGATCAGAATGCGCCGCGCCCTTCCGGGGGCGGTGCTCCCGAACCGGGTGCTGGCGGGCGCGGTGCCCGGCGGATCCGGCAGCCTGGGCAGGGTCACCACGAATTCACTCCCCTTGCCGGGGCCGGGGCTGGTCGCCTCCACCGTGCCCTCGTGCAGCTCCACCAGCTGCTTGACCAGCGTCAGTCCCATGCCGATGCCGCCCTTGGCGCGCCCCAGGGACGAATCCACCTGCACGAACATGCCGAAAATCAGGGGGATCTGGTCGGCGGGAATGCCGATGCCGTTGTCCCGCACCCGGATGACCGCGCGGGCTCCCGCGCGGGCCACGGCCAGCTCGATGGTGCCGCGCTCCTCGGTGAACTTCGACGCGTTGTTGAGGAGGTTGCCCACCACCTGGGTCAGCCGGGCCGGATCGCCGTTGAGGTGGACCGGGTGCGAGGGCAGGGACACGTGGAGCTGCTGGGCACGGGCCTCAACCTGGGGCCGCACCGCTTCCAGGGCATGGGCCACCACCGAGGCCAGCTCGATCCGCGCCTTGCGGAGCTCGATGGTGCCGCGGCTGATCCGGTTGACGTCGAGCAGATCGTCCACCAGCCGCACCATCTGTCCGATCTGCCGCTCCATCATCCCCGAGGCGGTGCGGAGCGTTTCGGGATCGCCTCCGGCCATCTGGATGATCCGCATGGCATTCATCATCGGCGCCAGCGGATTGCGCAGCTCGTGCGCCAGCATCGCCAGAAACTCGTTCTTGCGCCGGTCCGCCTCGGAGAGATCGATGTTGCGCTGCTCGAGCGCCTCCTCCAGCCGCTTGGCTTCGGTTTGGTCCCGCTTGACCTTGGTGAAGCCGATCAGGTTCCCGGCCGGGTCCCGCAAGGCGGTGGTGATGCCGGTGGCGTAGAAGCGGGTCCCGTCTCGTCGGACCATCCAGCGGTCGTTGATGACCTTGCCGGCGGCGGCGGCCTGATCCAGCTCCCGCTGGGCGGCCCCGGTCTCCTGATCTTCCTTGGTGAAAATCGTGGTCGAAAGATCGAGGCCGATGAATTCGGCCTCGTCGAATCCCAGAACCCGCTTGACGCCCTCGTTCCAGGTGGTGGGACGGCCTTGGGTATCGGTCCGGTAGATCGCGTAGTCCTCGATCTCGTTGATGAGGGTGCGATAGCGCTCCTCGCTCTGGCGGAGCTGCTCGTTGGCCCGCCGAAGCTCATGTTCCAGCCCGGGGTCGGTGTCGCGGACGGAGTGAGCAGGGGAGTCGTTCATGGCGGGGTGAACCTATCGAATCGTGCCGGGAGTCGCCAGAGAGTTATTTCCATCCGTAGAGCGCGAGCGCGATCCGGCCGCCCCCGCCGAAACGCACCCCTTCGCGGAGCAGCAGCATCCGCTGGGTGAGCTCGGCCCCCGGAACCCGGCGGCGGCTCACTTTTCCCTGGGCGTTGACCACCCGCTGCCAGGGCACCGTCGTACCCGATGGGAGCGCGTGCATCGCGTAACCCACCTGCCGGGCCCGGCCCGGCAGCCG
>DATFGC010000500.1:0-2573 GCA_035249765.1 Gemmatimonadales bacterium
CGCAGTAGTAGTTGTGCGAGTCCGCGATGTGTCCGATCAGCTGGGCAAAGGTCCGCACCGTCGCCGCCGGCCGGTACCCGTACTTGTCCGCGGGTACGGCTTCGGCCGCTCGGAGCACCCAGCCGCTCACTTCGGTGAAGCCCCGGCTCACCATCGCGAGGGGATCGTCGGGGCGCGGCGCTGGCGGCACCGCGGGCGCCGGAGCAAACCCATCGCTGCTCTTGACCAGGCGGAAGTCGCCGGGCTGACCGTCCACCGTCACCTGGCCGGCGGCGGTATCGCCCTGCACCCTGCCTTCGAAGAGCGCCCGGGTGGCGGCATCGTCGCGCACGACCACCTCGAACTTCAACGCCCCGGTCCTGGGGTCGAAGCTGCCGCTCTTGATATCACCCGCCCGGGGCGGACCGGTGATCGTGCCGGTGATGGAGCCGTCGGCGGCAAGCTTGAGCGCGACCACCACCGGCATGCCCGCCGTAGCATTCGGGGGCATGAGAGAACCGGTCCAGGTGCCGGAGAGTTTGTCCGGCGTCGAGGACTGAGCGACGGCCGAGCCCACCGCCGACAGCATCCAGCACGCGACAACCCAGCCTCTGAATGACATGGTCCGCTCCGTTGTATGGGGCCTGCCCAAGTATGGCCGGCCCCGAGGGCAAAGGGGTCTACCTCCCGTAAGCAACCTGTATGGGTTCTGTCAGGACGCTCACCGCTCCAGCCGGTAGCCGACCTTCCAGACGGTGCGGATGTGCCGCGGCTCGGCCTGGTCGGGCTCGAGCTTCCGGCGGAGCTCGGCGATATGGATGTCCACGGTGCGGGAGACCACCCCGGTCTGGTACTGCCACACCTCCTTGAGGAGGTCGGTACGGGAGACCGCGGCGCCCTGACGCTTGAGCAGCGCCAGCAGCAGGTCGAATTCGCGAGGGGCGAGCGGCACCAGCTGGCCGGCGCGGTACACGGTCCGCGACGCGGGGTTGACCTCGATCTCCCCGAATCGCTCGACGGCGGGCATCGGGGTGTCACCCCGTCCCCTGGTGCGCCGGAGGAGTGCGCGGACCCGTGCCATCAGCTCGAGGATCCCGAACGGTTTGGTGACGTAGTCATCCCCTCCGATCGAGAACGCCTGGACCTTGTTCGCTTCCTCTCCCCGGGCGGTCAGCACCAGCACCGGCGCATCGACGCCGCTGCCCCGGAGTGATCGGAGCACCCGGTAGCCGTCCAGCTTGGGGAGCATCAGGTCGAGGATGATCAGGTCGGCGTCTCCCCGGACCGCCTGTTCGAGGCCGGTGCTGCCGTCGCCGGCGATCACGACGCTGTAGCCTTCGTTTTCGAGCGCGGTGCGAAGCCCGAACGCCAGGTCCTCGTTGTCCTCGATGACCAGGATTCGGGTCATGGGGACGACCGCTGGAGCACAGCACCGGGGAACTCGACGGTGAATCGGGCCCCGCCGCCGGGCGCCTGAGCGACCGAGGCGCGCCCGCCGAGCAGCCGCATCAGATCCGCGACCACCGAGAGCCCGAGCCCGGAACCGCCGGCCGACGCATTGCGGTCCCGATCGAGCCGGTAGTACGGCTGCCAGATCCGGGTCCATTCCTGCTCCGGGATTCCGGGACCCTGGTCATCCACCGTGATCCGCGCGGCGCCATTCGCCTCCGCCCGCGAAAGGGTGAGGCGCACGGTCTGCCCCGCAGGCCCGTATTTCACCGCGTTCTCGATGAGATTGCGAAGCACCCGATTGATGGCGTCGCGGTCGCCGCTGACCGTGAGGTCATCGCTGACGAACACCTCGAGCCGGTTGCCCTGGGCGCTGAGCAGGGGGGAGAACGACTCGGCGACCTCGTGGGCAAGCTCCCCCAGCGAGACCGGCACCGACGGCCTGGGCGTGGGTGGCCGGCGGAGCCGGGCGAATTCGAGGACGTTTTCGACCAGGTTGGTCAGCCGCAGGGCTTCACGGTGGATGACGCCGGTGGCCCTGACCTTCTCGGCATCGCTGTGAAAGCCATCCGATTGGAGCAGCTCGCTGAGCACCCGGATCTGGGTCAGCGGGGTGCGGAGCTCGTGGGAGACGCCGGAGACGAAATCCTCCCGCAGTCGCGCCAGCCGATACTCCCGGCGGAGCAGAAGGAGGGCGGCAGCGCCCATGGCGAGGGTCAGACTCAGCAGCGCAACGATCGTCGGAGCCCGGGAGGCGGGTATGCCGCCGACGATCAGGAGCTGCGCCGCGGCAGGCGCGATGGCCGCGGTGACGATGAGGTTGCCGAACACGGCGCCCAGAGTGTCGGTCCCCATGAACGCATGGGTATCCGGCCCGGCGGCGAAGAGAGTCTCGCGGTTGGGGCCCGACACTTCGATGCGGACCAGGGAGTCCGCGGCGCGGGGCGGAATCAACGACGGGGGAAAGAACTGGGCTTCGCCAAGCGCGCCCCGGAGCGGCCGGGCGATCTGGGCCGGTTCGACCACCATCCCGTACACTCCCCGGACCCCGCGGGCCCGGTCGCCCACCTTCCAGAGCAGAACGACATCGGTGGCCCGGTTGAGGCGCGGGGTGCCGGGCGCCAGGATCTGCCATTGCCGGGGGC
>DATFGC010000501.1:0-11522 GCA_035249765.1 Gemmatimonadales bacterium
ATACCGGGCGGAGCTTGGGGTAGGGGTCGTGATCAGTGGTCAGTGGTCAGTGGTCAGCTATCCACGAATCGACCACTGACCCCCGACCACTGACCCCTCGCCGCATCGCACCATGCCGCTGAAAGAAGCCTTCTTCCTCGCCCTCGAGGCGATTCGCACCAGCAAGCTCCGTTCGTTCTTCACCCTGCTCGGAATCATCGTCTCGGTCGGGTTCCTGGTGGCCGTGGTCGCCATCATCCAGGGGATGAATTCCTACGTCCGGGACAACCTCCGGGGCGCGATGATCGGCACCAATTCCTTCCAGGTCCGCCGCTCCCCCATCGCGATGGGCAACCTGGACGACTCCACGGTCCGGGAGATCAACAAGCGGCCGATCATCTCTCAGGAAGACGCCCTGGTGGTGCGCCAGACGCTGGCCGATGCGGAGGCGGTCTCGCTGCAGTCGGGCTGGCCCACCCCCTTTGCCGACATCTCCTACCGGAACCGCAACGTGGGCAGCGTGCTGATCTTCGGGGTGACGCCGGACTACCAGGTGGTCCAGGACTACAAGATCGCCCACGGCGATCCGCTCACCGACCCCGACGTCGCCGACCGGCGGCTGGTGGCCGTGGTGGGTCCCGAGGTGGCGGACAAGCTGTTTGACGACCCCGCGCTCGCCATCGGCAAGAAGATCCGGATCGCGGGGGCCGAGATCACCATCAAAGGGGTGACCGCCAAGAAGGGGCGGGTGCTGGGCCAGTCGTTCGACGGGTTCGCGCTGCTGCCGCTGACCACTTTCGAGGCGCTCTACGGACGCCGGCTCACCACCACCGTCTCGGTCAAGATGCACGACGCCGGCCAGCTGCCCGAGGCGATGGCGCGGGCCGAGGAGGCGATGCGGGTGGCCCACCGGCTCCGCCCCGGCGAGCCCAACGACTTTACCCTCGATAAGGCCGACGCGCTGGTGGCGTTCTGGACCTCGCTCACCGGAGTGTTGTTCACCATCATCCCGGCGGTGGTGTGCATCGGAATCGTGGTGGGCGGCATCGTGATCATGAACATCATGCTGATGTCGGTCAACGAGCGGACCCACGAGATCGGGATCCGCAAGTCCCTGGGCGCCCGCCAGCGGGACATCCGGCGCCAGTTCCTGGTGGAAGCGGTGCTGCTCTCGATGCTGGGCGGCCTCCTGGGCATTCTGGGCGGCGCCCTGCTGGCGCTGCTGATCTCGAGCATCAGTCCCCTGCCCGCCCGGGTCACCGCCTGGTCCGTGGGCGTGGCGCTGGCGCTCGGCGCCGGCACCGGGATCCTGTTCGGGGTCTATCCGGCCTCCCGGGCCGCACGGCTCGACCCGATCAGCGCGCTGCGGCAGGAATGACCCGATGATCCTCCGCAATCTGGACGAAGGCGTCGCCGTCGCCCTCAATACCCTGCGGACCAACAAGCTCCGCTCCTTCCTGACCATTCTGGGCGTGGTGATCGGGGTCTCGACCGTGATGCTCATGGCATCCATCGTGGACGGGGTGAAGACCCAGATCTTCAACTCGCTCAATGCCGCCTCGCCCAACGCGTTCTACGTGATGCGGTTCTTCTCCCAGACCCCGCTCAATCCCGACAATCTCCCCTACGAGGTCCGGATCCGCCCGGTGCTGAACGAGGAGGACGCGGCGGCCATCGCGCGGGCCCCCGACATCCGCCACGCCGGGCTGTGGAACCAGTCGTTCAACCGGATCGAGTTTCAGAGTGCCCGGACCCAGCCGATGGTGATCCAGGGAGCCGACGACGCCTTCATGGAGATCTCCGGGGGGAGCGTGGCGGCGGGACGGTTCTTTACCACCGCCGAGCTGAGCGGGGCCGAAGTCGCGGTGCTGGAGGTGGAAACCGCCCGCCGGCTCTTCGGCCGGATCGATCCGCTCGGTAAGACGGTGCGGATCGGCTCCCGGCCCTTCCGGGTGATCGGCCTCTGGCAGCCCCCCGACAACGCCTTCCAGGCGCCGGGATTCATCGTCGGGGCCATCGTCCCCTACCAGGTCGCCAAGCACGCCTTCAACTACAGCGACACCAACGACCTGTTCATCGTGGTGCTGGGCCGCTCCGGCATTTCGGTGACCGAGGCGAAGGACCAGGCCACCGTCGCGCTGCGGCGGACCCGGGGACTCAGGCCCAGCATGCCCAACACCTTCGACTTCATCACCCAGGACCAGATTCTCGACGTGATCGATCAGCTCACCTCGATGTTCTTCCTGGTCATGACGGCGATCTCCAGCGTGGCCCTGCTGGTCGGGGGCATCGGGGTGATGGCCATCATGATGGTCTCGGTCACCGACCGCACCCGGGAGATCGGGCTCCGGATGGCGTGCGGCGCAACCCGGAAGGAAATCCTCTGGCAGTTCCTGGTGGAGGCGGCGACCCTCACCCTGATCGGCGGGCTGATCGGGATTGTGTTCGGGCTGGGCCTGGGCGAGCTGGTCAAGCGGGTGCTGGCGATGCAATCGGGGGTGCCGTTCTGGAGCGCGGTGGTCGCCGCGATGGTCTCGATCGGGATCGGACTGGTGTTCGGGATGCTGCCGGCCAACCGGGCGAGCCGGATGGATCCGGTGGAAGCATTACGCCACGAATAGTCCCTCGTCTGGTGAGCGGTGAGCGGTGAGCAGTGAGCGGGAAAGGCCTGTCCCGCTTACCGCTTACCGCTCACCGCTCACATGCTTTGTACCCCCAGCATGACGACATCGTCGACCGCCACCGTCTCATGGGTAAAGAACGGCTCGGCGTAGCGGGTCCGGATCTGGGAGCCGTAGTGGCCGTTCTGGTGCTCGATCCGGCTGTAGAGATCCTGCCCGGTCGGAAAGATCTCTCCCGCGCTCACCGCCGCGTCGAACTGGCTGGCGTAGCAGCGAATCGCCGCCATCTTCCGCTCGAACTGCGCGCTGATGTCCACCATGAGGGTGGGCTTGATCGGGTCCTCCCGGTAGGCCAGGGCGTACAGGATCTTGAAGGGGCGATGGGGCGTACCCTCGGCGGGATACCGGGCCAGCCCGGAGAGGAAGCAGGCGTCTCGTCCCAGCTCCGAGGCGATCCGGTGGTCGGGATGCCGCCCCACCGGAAACGGCAGGATCACCACCCGGGGGGCGAAGTGGCGGATCGCTTCCACCACCACCCGGCGGGAGGGTTCGTCGTTGGCCAGGTGGGCATCCCTGAGCCCTGCGTTGCGCCGTTCCGTGACGCCCAGGATCCGCCCCGCCGCTTCGGCCTCCCGCCCTCGAAGGTCCGCGCTGCCCCGGGTGCCGACTTCTCCCGCGGTGAGATCGAGGATGGCGGTCGTGTGACCCTGGTCCACCGCCCGGAGCAGGGTGCCGCCGCAGGTGAGCTCCACGTCGTCCCGGTGGGCGGCCAGGGCGAGAATGTCGATAGGCATGGCGTTAAAGTAAGCGGTGAGCGGTGAGAGGTAAGCGGGAAAAGCCTGTCCCGCTCGCCGCTTACCGCTTACCGCTCACCGTGTAGATTTCCCCCATGCCCCGGCCCCCCGTCTATCTCGATCACGCCGCGACCACGCCGGTCCGTTCCGACGTCCTGGAGGCGATGCTTCCCTATCTCAATTCGGGAAGCTTCGGCAACCCCTCCAGCGCCCACCGGTTCGGACGGGCGGCTCGCGCCGGGCTGGAGCAGGCCCGCAAGGAAGTTGCCGCCGCGGTAGGCGCCGAGCCGAGCCAGGTGGTCTTTACCTCGGGGGGCACCGAGGCCGACAACCTCGCGGTCATCGGCGCGGCGCTGGCGGCCCGGCACCACGGTCGTCCGATGCTCGCCGCGGTGTCCGCCGTGGAACACAAAGCGGTGCTCGCGGCGGCCCATCACGTCGCTCACCTGGGCGGTGAGGAGATCGTGCTGGCGGTGGATTCCGACGGGCAGCTCGACCAGGACGCGCTCGAGGCGGCCCTGGCCAGGCATCCCGCCGTGGTCTCGGTCATGTGGGTGAACAACGAGACCGGGGTGCGCCAGCCGGTGGAGGAAATCGCCCGGCGCTGTGCCGCCGCGGGCGTGCTGCTGCACAGCGATGCGGTGCAGGCGTTCGGCAAGGTCCCGGTGGCGCTCAACGAGCTGCCCTGTACCCTGCTCACCATCTCGGGCCACAAGATCGGCGCCCCCAAGGGCATCGGCGCCCTCATCGTGCGCGACCGCAAGGCGGTCGAGGCGATCATCCATGGCGGCGGCCAGCAGTTCGGGATTCGCCCCGGCACCGAGAACGTCGCCGGCGCCGTCGCCCTGGGCCGGGCCGCGGCCCTGGCCGCTGCCGAGCAGTCCACCGAGTCGGCCCGGCTGGCCGCGCTCCGGGATACCCTGATCGAACGGCTCCGGTCCGTGGTCCCCGATCTGGTGGTGCACGGACTCGGCGCGCCCCGCGCGCCCCATGTTCTCAACATCGGCATCCCCGGCGCCGACAGCGAGGCGCTGCTCATGCACCTGGATCTGGCCGGGGTGGCCGCGTCGGGCGGATCGGCCTGCTCGACCGGCGCGATGGAACCCTCCCACGTGCTGACCGCCATGGGTGTCCCGCGGGCCCTGGCGCTGGGCTCCATTCGCCTGAGCCTGGGCCACGAAACTGCGCCGGAAGACCTCGATCGCGCGGTGGAGGTGTTTCCGAAGGTGGTCGAGAAGGTGAGGAAGCTCTCCGTGGTGCTGGGTCGTGCCTAGCAATACCAGCCGTCCAGCCGTCCAGCCGTCCGGCCGTCCCAAGGTGCTGGTCGCGATGAGCGGCGGCGTCGACAGCTCCGTCGCCGCGGCGGCGCTGGTGGAACAGGGCTACGATGTGGTCGGCGCCACCATGAAGCTGTTCTGCTACGGCGACAGCGTCCCCGACCGCCCCTGCTGCTCGCTCGACTCCATCAACGACGCCAGGGACGTGGCGGCGAGGCTCGGCATTCCCCACTACGTCCTGAATTTCGAGGACCGCTTCTCTCAGCACGTCATCCGGAACTTCGTCGAGGAGTACAGCCGGGGCCGGACCCCGATCCCCTGCGTGCGCTGTAACTCGTTCACCAAGTTCCGCGATCTCCTGGCCCACGCCGACGCCCTGGGCTGCTCCCACATCGCCACGGGCCACTATGCCGTGGCCCGCGAGGGCGCGCTCTTCCGGGGACGCGATCCCAACAAGGATCAGAGCTATTTCCTGTGGGGCATCGATCGGAGCGTGGTGGCCCGGATGCTCACCCCGGTGGGTGAGCTCACCAAGGCGGAGACCCGCGCCGCGGCCCGCCGCCTCGGTCTGGCCACCGCCGACAAGCCGGAGTCGGTGGAGATCTGCTTCGTGCCCGGCGACGACTATGTGGGTGTGCTGGAGCACCACCTGCCCGCCGACGCTCCCGCGCTCACCCCCGGGCCGTTCCTCAGCCGGGACGGCACCGTGATCGGCGAACATGAGGGATTTGCCCGCTTCACGGTCGGACAGCGCCGCGGTTTGCCGGGCGGGAAGTCCCGCCCGCTCTATGTCCTGGAAATCCGCCCCGAGGATCGTGCCGTGGTGCTGGGCACCGCCGACGAGCTGGGCAGCACTCGGGTGAGGCTCCAGGAGCTCAACTGGCTGGCGGAACCCCTTGGCGAGGGCGATCACTGCGAGGTGCAGATTCGCTATCGCGCCGCGCCGGCTTCCGCCACCGTGGTGGCCGCGCTCCCCGGGGAACTCACCCTCGAGACCGATACCCCGCTCCGGGCCGTGACCCCGGGCCAGTCGGGAGTACTCTACGATGCCGGGGGCAGGGTCCTCGGCGGAGGCGTCATCTCATGAAGGGTTTCCGGTGCGTAGTCCTGGCGGCCTGCACCCTCTTCGCTCTTCGCTCCTCGCTATTCGCTCAAAAACAATCTCTCACGTTCGAAAAGTTCATAGCGCTGGAGACCGCCAGCGATCCGCGCCTCTCGCCTGACGGCGCGCTGGTGGCCTACACCGTGTCGGTGCCTTCGCTCCAGGAGAACCGCAACATCTCCCGGATCTGGCTGGTACCCGCGGCCGGTGGAGCCGCGCGGGCGCTGACCCGGGGCCCGGGGAGCGACCGGGCGCCCCGATGGTCGCCCGATGGCAGGTGGGTGGCGTTCATCTCGACCCGTGGCGGAAGTCCCCAGGTGTGGCGGGTAGCGCCGGCGGGCGGAGTGCCAATCCAGCTCACCCGGGTGGCCACCGGGGTCAACGATTTTCTCTGGGCGCCCGATGGCAAGGCGCTCTTTGTCACCAGCGACCTCAAGTGGCCGCCCACCGGGCAGGAGATCGACCGCCGGAACGGGGCCTTCCCCACCGAGGCAAAGATCTGGGACGAGCTCTACTACCGGCACTGGGACCAGTGGCGGGTGGGCACCCGCACCCACGTGCTGCGGGTCAATCTCGCCGATCGTTCGGTGAAAGACCTCACTCCGCTCGACCGCGATGTCCCGACGCTGGCGCTGGGCGGCGCCGATGTCGCGGCCGCACCGTCCGGGGAAGAGCTGGCGGTGGTCTACAATCCCGATGCCGACCTGGCCCAGAGCACCAACAACGATGTGTTCGTGATTCCGGCCGGCGGCGGCTCCCCGGTTCCGGTCACCACCCGGAAAGGGAACGATCATTCTCCGGCGTTTTCTCCCGACGGGAAGATGATCGCCTACCTCTCGATGGAGACTCCCGGGTTCGAGAGCGACCGCCTGCAGCTCATGCTCTATGACCGGGCGGCCGGCACCCACCGCTCGCTGACCGCCGATCTCGACAACAGTGTCCACGGCTTTGCCTGGCTGCCCGACGGGAAGGGACTGCTGCTGCAGGTAGAGGCGCGGGGCGCCCATCACCTCGACCGGCTCGACCTGGGGTCGGGAGCCCGGACCCGGATCGTAAGCGGAGGAGTCAACTCCGAGATCCGCGTCACCGGCCGCAGCGACCGGGTGGTCTTCCTGCGACACACCGCGACCATGCCTCCGGCGATCTTCAGCGTGGGCCTCGACGGAACCGGGCTGCGCCAGCTCAGTCCCCAGAACCGCGCCGCGCTGGCCACGCTCGACCTCGCCCCGCTCGACAGCATCGGATTCGTGGGCGCCCTGGGCGACTCGGTCCACGGCTGGCTGCTCAAGCCGCCGGGCTTCGAGCCGGGCCGGAAGTATCCGCTCATCTACATCGTGCACGGCGGACCCCAGGTCGCGATGCTCGATGCCTGGAGCGCGCGGTGGAACTATCACATGTTCGCCTCCCGTGGTTACGGGGTGGCGGTGGTGAACTTTCACGGCTCCCCGGGGTGGGGACAGAAATTCACCAACAGTATCTCGAAGCACTGGGGAGACTATCCCTTCGAGGATCTGATGAAGGGGCTGGATCTCGTCGCGGCGTTGCCCTGGGTGGACAGCACCCGGATGGGCGCCGCCGGCGCCTCCTACGGCGGCTACATGCTCAACTGGATGCAGGGGCACACCGACCGTTTCAAGGCGATGGTCTCCCACGACGGGATTTTCAATCTCACCAGCGCCCAGGGTGCCACCGAGGAGCTCTGGTTTCCCAATTGGGAGTTCGGCGAGGGCGGAGCCACCAATCCGGAGACCCGGCAGATGCTGGACCGCTGGTCGCCCCATCGGCACGCCGACCAGTGGAAGACCCCGATGCTGGTGATCCACGGACAGCAGGATTTCCGGCTCGACGTGAGCGAGGGATTGCAGGCCTTCACCGCGCTCCGGGTGCGCAACGTCCCGGCCAAGTTTCTCTATTTCCCCGACGAAGGGCACTGGGTCCTCAAGCCCAGGAACCGCCGGCTCTGGTGGAGCACGGTGCTGGATTGGATGGATCAGTACTTGAAGCCGGGGATGAGACCTTAGTGAGTGGTCAGTGGTCAGTGATCAATGATCAAGTGACCACTGACCACTGACCACTGACCACTGAGCACTGGCCACTTGACCACTGACCACCCATACATACCCACCCCGGGTATCCTGGCCGAAATCAGGGCGCCCAAAAACCGCCCCTGAGACTCCGTTACAGTGCCCGCGTATCTTCCTGCCATGATCGAGGAACGGCTTGCCCCCCCGGTAGAGAGCCCCCCGCCGGACCTCCGCAGTCCGGCGTTGTACATCAATCGGGAACTGGCCTGGCTCGACTTCAACCGGCGGGTGCTGCACGAAGCGCTCGACCCCCGCACTCCGCTGCTGGAGCGGGTGAAGTTCCTGGCGATTTTCGCATCCAACCTCGATGAGTTCTTCCAGGTGCGGGTGGCCTGCATCCGGGAACAGGTGCTCGCCCATCTGATCGAGCTCACCCCCGACGGCATGCTGCCCGAGACCCAGCTCAAGTCCATCGCCGCCGAGGTGCGCCGGCAGCAGGACGAGCACGGGAAGTGCCTGTGCGACGATGTGATCCCGGCGCTTGCCGAGCGGGGCATCGAGCTGATCACCAACCAGGACGACGTGTCGCGGGAGGATATCGAGTACCTCCACCAGTATTTCACCGACAATGTCTTTCCGGTCCTGACCCCGCTGGCGGTGGATCCGGCCCATCCCTTCCCCTACATCTCCAACCTCTCGCTCTCGCTGGCGGTGGTGCTCCGGGGTGACAGCGGCGAGGAGCGGTTTGCCCGGCTCAAGGTGCCCCGGATTCTTCCCCGCTGGGTTCCCCTCCCCGGCCTCAACCGCTTCGTCCCGCTCGAGCTGGTAATCGCGGTCAATCTCGAGGCGCTGTTCCCGGGCGTCGAGATCCTGGGGAGCTACCCCTTCCGGATCACCCGCAACACCGACCTCGAGATCGATCCCGACGAGGCCGACGACCTGCTGGCGCTCATCCAGGAAGAGGTGCGCAACCGGCGCTTCGGCGAGGTGGTACGGCTGGAAGTGCACCCCGGAATGCCCGAGTCGCTCCGCCGGCTGCTGGTGGCCGAGCTCAACGACGACAAGGGCAACGACGGGGTGCCGCTCACCACCGAGGACGTCTACGAGGTGGCCGGGCTGCTCAACGCGACCGACCTGCTCACCATCGCCGCGCTGGAGATTCCCGATCTCCGCGACCCCGGGCACGTGCCGGTGGCCCCGGCCCGGCTGGCCAGCGGGCGGAACATGTTCGAAGTGATTCGCGAGGGCGACGTCTTCGTGCATCACCCCTACGAGAGCTTCTCGGCCAGCGTGGAGCGCTTCATCCAGACCGCCACCGAAGACCCCGACGTGCTGGCGATCAAGATGACCCTGTACCGGACCGGGGGCGATTCCCATATCGCGCGGATGCTGGCCACCGCGGCCGAGCGGGGCAAGCAGGTCGCGGTGCTGATCGAGCTCCAGGCCCGATTCGACGAGGAAAACAACATCCGCTGGGCCCAGCGATTCGAGGACGTGGGGATGCACGTGAGCTACGGCGTGGCCGGGCTCAAGACCCACGCCAAGGTGATCCTGGTGGTGCGACGGGAGGGGGATCAGATCCGCCGCTACGTCCACATCGGCACCGGGAATTACGCGCCCCGGACCGCGCGGCTCTACACCGATTTCGGGGTGTTCTCCTGCGACCCCGACCTGGGCGCCGATCTCTCCGACCTGTTCAACGTGCTCACCGGATTCGCCAGCCCGCAGGGCTACCGCAAGCTGGTGGTGGCGCCGGGCGGGATGCGGAAGAAGCTCACCGAGATGATCCGCCGGGAGATCGAGCACGCCCAGGCCGGCGGCCCGGCCCGGATCTTCGCCAAGATGAACGCGCTGGTGGATGCCGAGATCATCTCCCAGCTCTATGAGGCCTCCCGCGCCGGAGTCACCGTGGACCTGTTGATCCGGGGCATTTGCTGCCTCCGCCCCGGACTCCCTCAGGTCAGCGAGCGGATCCGGGTGGTGAGCATCATCGGGCGGTTCCTGGAGCACTCCCGGGCCTGGTATTTCGGCAACGGGGGGAATGCCGAAGTGTATATCGGGTCGGCCGATTGGATGCCCCGCAATCTCGATCGCCGGATCGAAGCGGCGGTGCCGCTGGAAACGCCCTCCCACCGGGAGACCGTGCGCGAGCTGCTGGAGCTCATGTGGAAGGACAATCGGCAGGCCTGGGATCTCTCCGCCGAAGGCTCCTGGACCCAGCGCCAGGCCCGGGACGAGGAGCGGGAGATCGCGACGCATAAAGCGATGATCGAGAGATATAAGACCGTGTCTAGGGAGTAGCGAAGAGCGAAGAGAGACCACAGGCAGCAGGCAACAGGCAACAGGCAGGCGATGGGCAGTCGGCAATAGGCAATAGGCAATAGGCAATAGGCAATGGGCAATGGGCAATGGGCAATGGCAATGCGGACAGCGCCCGCGGCGATCTAGTCGGGCCGACCTGCCACGGAATCCGCGCCGCGGTTGTAGCGAGTCCAGATCGCGATCGCCGCACAGCCGTCCCAGTGAAACACCCCGGGAATCTGTGACGCTCCCCGGTACACCTCCATCATCTCGATACCGGTTGGCGTAATTCGGGAGAGCATCTCGGCAAGCTGGTAATCTCGGCCGGGATGCCCCAGACCAGAACCGCTCACCGGATCGAAGCCCACTTGGCCACCGCCCGCCCTCAGCATCTGCCCATCAATCCACACCGTAATTCGGGCGCTGCCGCCGGCGCAGCGGGGAACCCTGATGTCCACGTCGGTCGGGTCTCCATTCCCGATGTTGACGTGGATGCCGGGAATGCCCCGGAGAATCTCCACGGTGTGGAAGGCGTTCATCCTTTCGATCTGTTCCCGGGTAATGAACGTGCCAAGCCCGAGCTTCTGCCGCTGGAAGAATCCGTCGTACTTGGTAGTGCCCAGGTATTTGGCGGGTTTGGCGGGGCGGGCAGTGGCGCGGATTTCCGGAAGCACGGTTCGGTCCAGCTGCATGATCAGATCGAGACCGCCCACCGGCGCAGGAAGCGAGACGGTAAGGGTCAGCGGGCGATACCCGATCCCCAGAAGCTCGAGCCGAACCGAATCCCCGGAAAGCCCCAGCAGCACAAACCGCCCCAGCGAATCCGTCAGCGTCCGGGCTTCCGGCGCCCGCACCACGACGCCGGGAATCGGGCGCGCGTCGGGATCGCGGACGGTGCCCCGGAGCTCGAGACCCTGGCCAGCAGCTGAGACAACAGGCAGCAGGCAACAGGCAACCTGCAGCAGCCTCATCTTTGCACCTCTTTGCGTCTTTGCGTCTTTGCGTCTTTTCGTCTTTGCGTCTCTCTAAGCTACCACGCTTCTCTGCGGATTCCACGTGTGGCGTTCTTCCCGCACCTCCCGGCTCCAGGTGTACAGGGCATCGTAGACCACGAAGCCCTGCCGCAGCATCTCATGGTCATCGGGGAAGTTGCGGGAGAGCCCCAGCGAGATCGCCAGCAGCCCCGCCGCCTGCGGCGCCAGATCCAGCCGGTCGGTATCGGCCCCCCGGACGATCACCGCCACCTCCTCCAGGTGCGGATCCTCCAGTCCGTACTTTTCCAGGAACAGATCGAAGCTGCAGCGGGGCCCGTCGTGGGACAGCTCCACGCCCTCGACGTCGAACGGAATCGCCCCGGTCTCTGCCGCCACCCGCTTCACCTCGGCCGGCGCCACAAAGAGGAATTCCGCGTCCCGGTCGATGAA
>DATFGC010000502.1:0-6666 GCA_035249765.1 Gemmatimonadales bacterium
TGGGGCACTTCCCCCAACCCCCAACACCCAATCCCAACCCCTCTCAGTTCGGGCTGATACTGATATTGTCGATCTTGAGCGTTGTCCCAGTCCCCTGACCGTCGTCGAGCTGGACGAACCTGATGTTGACGGTCTGACCCGCCCGCGCGCTGATATCGATCGTCATCGTGACGAAGTTGAAGGCGGTATTGCTCCCCGGATTCGTGAAAACACTATCCAGCACGGTCACCCCGCCCACCTGAACCGCGACCCGGCTCACGTCGCCCGGGACATTGTGAGTGCTGGCGTCGAACCGGAGGAATCGGGCGTCTGAGGGGAGCGCAATGTTCCGGGACACCGCTTCTCCGATATCCTGGAGTGCCACCCACCCGCTGGTCTGGGGGAACTGGTTGGAGGTGAGCAGCTGCCACTTGCAGGCGTTGGTGGAGGAGCAGGACCATCCCTCCAGATCGGTATCGAAGTGCCACGCGGAGGGCTGGCTCGGGCTCTGATTCAGTGTCCCGTTGAAGGTCACCCGACAGGTTCCGTTGATTGAGCTACTAAACGGAGGAATGTTGCTGCAAAGGCCCGTCCAGTCGAACTGAAGCTGGCCGTTGCCCACGCTTCCGCTGAGAGCGGTACTAGCCCCTGGGATTACTGCGAAGGTTCCGCCGCCGGCTGGGACATTGAACACAGGTACGAACGACCCCGGGAACGGTTGGGTGGGGTCACTGAGAAGTCCGGGTACCAGCACGTAGGGGGGTAACCCACTGAACCCGGTTAACAGCCACCACCGAGAAGGACCAGAGGAGACTGTCGACGTGGTGAATGAAGGAGCGCAGCACTGGACTGTATAGGTCCCGTCGTAGGAACCCGTGATGGTCGGATCGGCTGGAGCCGAGGTTCCGCCGACCGTAATGCTCAGGGCCCGCTGCGCATTCTTGGTTCCACTCAGGACGCTTGCGGTGAAGCCGAAAGTTCCAGCCGTCGTGGGCGTCCCGGTAATGGCCCCGCTGGACCCCAGCGAGAGCCCCGGGGGGAGCTGACCGGCCGTGACACTCCATTGGTAGCTCCCACTCCCACCGCTCGCCTGCAGGGAGGCGGTGTAGCTCGCCCCCACGGTGCCGACCGGCAGGCTGCCGGTATCGATGACGAGCGCGGTCTCCACGTCGCGGACCAGGGGTGTGGAGTGGCAGATCTCATCGGCGATGATCGTAAACGGGACGAATTGCCCGCCTGCGTAACAGGCCGCGAGATTGAGGGTCACCGTCCCTCCGGTCGGTGTGACGAGACCGGTGTAGAAACCCGGTGGTCCCGCAGCGGTGGCCCCGGGAAACTGGAGGTCGGCTCCCACGCCGATGGTCGTGACGAAGAAATCGGCGGGGACCACCACGCCGTCGTTGAATCGGAGCGCGAAGGTAACGTCGAGCGTGGTGGCCTCTCCCTCGACCAGCGGGTCCGGAAGCTGGAGGTTCTGGCTGATGCTGGTCGCGCAGAGACCGGCCTGAAATGCCGTGAGATCGAGGCCGTTTTGCGGGGTCACCCCCACGAAGTACTTGAGAAGGGCGAGCCGGCGCCAGAAGAGCGCGTTGTTGAGTGCCGCCACCCGGGCAGACGCCAGGCCGGGCGCCGCACAGAGCTGTTTGTTGGCCGTGACCGCGAGGCCCGCTTTATCGCCGAACGCGTTTTCCCACTCAGCGCGTCGCTGGACCAGCGAGGGCTCGTTCTTGCCGCCGGGAATGTTTTCGTATACTCCCATCAGGTCTGGAAAAAAGTCACTCCACTTTTCATACTCGTCGACGGCCACGACCAGTTGCGCGTCGGTGGAGGCTGCCTCCAGCATGGGAAGGATGTACAAATCGAACCAGACCTGCATGAGAATGAGCTCCAGCGCGCCGTCTCGCGGAATCAGCGTCGAGAGATAGGCCAGCTGGCTCAGCACATCCTGGCTCGTGTTCTGCAGCACAGGCGGCTGGGCTAACCAGAGCCCCTCCACGTCCTGAGTGGTCCCGAAACCCGCGATCACGCCGCTGAAATGGCTCACCGCGATCGTGATGGTGTTTGACTGCCGCCTGGCGGCTGTGAGGGCGAGCGAATCGCCAGCTCCTTCGTAGGTGAGTCCAACGAGGCGCTGACTGTCGCCGGGCTCCGCACTGGTGATGACCGTCAGGGTTGCCGGCTGGGCGAACTGAATTCCCGAGGGCTTCAGATCCACGCCCGCCACGAATCCGCCCGAGAGGGGCAGGCCGGTGACGCTCTGGAGCGGCGTCATCGTGATCGCCACCGGCGCCCGAAGCGCCAGGGGCGGCACAACCAGGGTGTACTGCACGCCGTTCTTCGCGACGGTTTGAATCGTCCCGCCGCCCGGGCCCAGGGTGACCGTGCGCGCGCCGGGCTGCTCCAGGACGATCGCGAGCGGGGCCGGCTGGATGAAGACAGTGGCGGTATCGCTTTTCCCTTCGGAGCTTGCCACGATCCGGCTTTGCCCCACCTGAAGTCCGGTCACCAGCCCGGTGCTTGAAACGCTGGCCGTTGCGGCCGTGGTCGAGGACCAGGTCACCGTCCGGCCGGAGAGCGCCGCGCCCTGGGCGTCCGTGAGGGTCACCCCAAGCTGCACGGTTCCCCCGGGCGCAATCGTGGCGATATCCCGGTCAAGAACCACGCTCGCTACTGGCGCGGGAGGCGGTGGAGCCGGGCTGGTGGGCTCGGTTTCTCCGCAACCCAGGACCACCAGTGCCGCAAGCGTAACGCCCAGTCCCGGCGTGCCCATTGGATTCGACATGTCCCGCCTCCCCTTCCCCGTGAATTCGTGAGTCATGATCCGCCGACCGCGCGACTGCCCCAGGCGTCGACCAGCCGGGCCAGGGCCTCGCAGCCTTCGAACGACCGTTTTTCGCCGGTGCCCAGGTTCTCGAGGATTCCGGTGATCTCGACGCCGTCCGGAGTCCGAGTCGCCCGGGCCTGGAGCACGAAGTACCCGTACTGGACGGTGGCTTTCATGAGCGGCTCTCGAGCGGCGGTCACCCGGCCCTCCCGCGTGGGTCGTCTCCCCTAGCCATTGCCGGTACCGGAAGCGATGTTAGCGGAAGGGCCGCAAACGGTCGTCAGACCGTGCGTCAAACCACGTCGGCGAAAGGATTTGCGTTCACCGATGCCGACACTCCGCACTTTCGGCGGGATCGAGCTCATCCGGGGGGAAACCCCCATTCTTCCCCGTCGGCGGAAGGAGCTGGTCCTGCTCGCCTTCCTGGCCCGCCGAAGCCCCCGGGGGGTCACCCGGGCCGAGCTGGCCGTTCTCCTCTGGGGCCATCGCGACGAGTCCCGGGCCCGCCACTCGCTCCGTCAGTCCCTCTCCGAGCTCAAGGCCGAGCTGGGTGATTCCCTCGAGATCACACCCGAGACCGTGCGGCTACCCCCCGGTGCGATCGAGCTCGATCTCCGCGCCTTCGAGTCGGCGGTCGAAGCGGGCCGGGAGGGGGAGGCCGCGAAGCTCTGGCGGGGAGATTTTCTGGCGGGATGCGAGGACCTGGGCACGGAGGAGCTTCGCACCTGGATCGAGCAGGAGCGGGCCGGCCTCCAGGCTCTGCTGGCGCAGGTGTATCGCCGGTTGGTGGATCGCGCGCGCGCTTCGGGCGACTGGCGCAGCGCCATCACGATGGCCGAAGAGTGGTGCCGCGCGCTTCCTTACGACGAGGACGCCCACCGGAGCGCGGTGGAGACGCTGCGCATCGCCGGAAGGAACGCAGAGGCCGCGGCGCGCCACGCGGGTTTCGTCACCCGGCTTCGCACCGAGCTCGACACCTCCCCCTCGGAGGAGTTTCTCCGGCTGGGAGCCACCCTCGATCCCGCGCCCGAGTTACCGCGCCGGGGTCGCCGGGGTTTGCTCACCCCCGACCTGGTCGGGAGATCGGAAGTGCTGGGCCGGCTCCAGCAGGCCTGGGGCGAAGTGGTCGGCGGTCGCGGCGCCGTGGCCCTGATCCTGGGCCAAGCGGGGTGCGGCAAGAGCCGGCTCTGCACCGAGCTGGCCCGGACGGTCCGAGGGGGCTCGCAACCCGCAACCGTGATCGAAGCCCGGGCCTTCGCCGCGGAGCGGGAACGTCCCTGGGCGGTCATCCGTCCCCTGCTGGAAGCGCTCGCCGGCGCGCCGGGATTCCGCGCCGCGCCGGGAGCCGCGCTGGCAAGCGCCGCCGGCATCGCGCCCGGAATCCGGGAGCTGCTGCCCCGGCTCGAGCAGGCCCCCGGCACTTCACCGGTCGAAGCGGTCAGCCGGATCATCGCCGAAGTCGCGGCCGAGCGGCCGCTGCTGCTGATCCTCGACGATGTTTCCGCAGGAGATGCTGCAAGCCTCGAGGTCATTCGAGGGCTGGTGCGCCGCCCGCCGCCGGGACTGCTCCTGGTTCTGGCCGCGGCGCCCCGGTCGCTGGCCGCCTCGGGGCTGGAACTCGACCTGCGGCAAGCCTCGGAACACCTGACCCGGGTGGATCTGGAACCCCTCAATCGGCAGGACATCGAGCTGATGCTGGCCTCGATGATGCCGCTGGCGCCGGACTCCTCCACCCGACTCTCGACCCACCTGCTCAGGGATACTGCGGGGAACCCGGGACAGGTCGAGCACCTTCTATTCGCCTGGATGGATGCCGGCGTGCTGGCGACCGGAGCGGACGGCCGTTGGGAGCTCACCCGCGAGCCGGACAGAGTCCGGCGGCGCTGGGGCCCGATGGCCGGTGCAGCCGCGGCGCTGCTTCTGCTGCTGGTCTGGGGGCTGACCCGGCCGGGCGCGGCGTCGGTAGGCCCGGGAGATCAAATCGTACTGGCCGACGTACAGAACGCCACCAGCGATTCGGCTCTGGGCCGGAGCTTCTACAGCGCGGCGACCATCGGCCTCCAGGGCTCCCGCCATCTGTCGCTCTTTCCCCGGAGCCGGGTCCGGGAGACCCTGGGCCGGATGGGTCGCCCCGGCGACGACAGCACGCTCAGCGAAGCGGTGGCGCGTGAGGTCGCGGTCCGGGAAGGAGTCTCCCGGGTCGTCGCACTCGGGGTTACCCAGGTGGACAGCGCCTATCTCCTGAGCGCGCGGGTGGTAGATCCGGAAACCGGGCGAGACCTCGATGCGCTGAGTCTCCGGGTCGAGCGCCGGGCGGAATTGCTGGAAGGAATGGACCGGCTCCTCCAGCGGGCCCGGAAGGCCCTGGGGGAGTCCGCGCGCGAGCTCCGCGCCAATTCCGAGCCCCTGCCCCGGATCACCACGTCCTCACTCGATGCCCTCCGCGCCTACGTCGCGGGAGGAGAGGCCTGGAGCCGGCGCGATCTGGTGGCGGCCCGGGAGCATTGGAGACGGGCACTCGCTCTGGACAGCAGCTTTGCCCTGGCGATGGCCGCGATGGCGGACCTGGAATACTTCGGGAGCAACAACCGGCCCGAGGGCGACCGCTGGATGAATCGCGCCCTCTCCCAGGTGGACCGGCTGACCGAGCGGGAGCAGCTCCGGATCCGGTTGCAAGCCGCCGTGGGTCAGGGCCGGGAGGCAAATGCGGTGGAGTTCGCCCGGTTGCTGGCCGAGCGATACCCGACCCGGGACACCTGGTATGGTCACGGCACGACGCTCATGCGCTATTACCGCTGCCGGGAAGCGATCCCCTCGCTCCGAAAGGCGCTGAGCTTCGACAGCATGTTCACCCTCGGCCACAACAACCTCGCCACCTGCCTTCAGCTCGAGGGCCGGATCGAGTCCGCCCTCGCGGCCTATGCCGCGGCCGGACGGAGCGACTCCCTGGCCCTGTATCGCGACAACATCAATCACGAATGGGGAGTCGCCTTCGTGCGGGCGGGGCGGCCCGCGGCAGCCGAATCCGCGTATACCCGGATGGCGGAGACCGGGCGGGCCTACGATCGCGCCCGCGGGCTCCGCTCCCTGGCCTGGCTCGCCATGTACCAGGGCCGGTTCCGGAGCGCGGCAGATCACCTGAACGACGCGATCTCGCTCTACCGGAGCGGGCCGGCTCCGGTCTCCATCTTCCGAAACCAGGTCATCCTGGCCCAGGTGCATCTCTCGCTGGGGGACACGGCCCGGGCCCGCCGAATGCTCGACACGGCGATGGCGACGGCGAAAGGTGTCCCTCTGGAGCCGGCGTTCCTGCTCTATCTGGGCCAGGCCCAGCTCCGCGCGGGCCGGCTGACCACGGCCAGGTCGAGCCTTGAGTCGATCCGCGCCGCGATCCGGCCCACCAGCACCTACGATCGCGCCGTCCTCCAGGGTCTGGAAGCCGCGGTTTCCGTAGCCGAGGGACGCGCATCGGAGGCGATCGAGTCCGCCGGGCCGGTTCATGACTCGCGGACGGCGGCCTTCCGCCTCTCGGCGCTGGCTCGGGCATACGGTGCAGCCGGACAGATCGATTCGGCGCTGGCGGTGGCGGTCCGGCTCTCCAACACCTTCGCGTTCGGGGAGGAGGCCCAGATCGAGTGGGCGCGGGGTCCACTGCTGGTGGCGCGATTCGCCGAGGCTAAGGGCGATTCGTCCACCGCCCGCGCCGCCTACTCCCGGCTGATCGAGCAGTGGAAGACCGGAGACCCGGATCTCGCCGACCTGGTCCTGGCACGAAGGGCGCTGGCGCGGCTGCAGCGCCGTGAGCGGTGAGATGCGGCATGGGGGTTGGGGGTTCGGGATTGGGGATTGGGGTCCTTCCCCAA
>DATFGC010000503.1:0-8961 GCA_035249765.1 Gemmatimonadales bacterium
AGATCCCAGCCAGCGGATAGGGGATCTCCGCAACGTCCGGATGGTGATGAAGGGCGGAAGTGTCATCCGCCCTTGACGTCCGGGCGCACGCGCCGGTAGCATGACTAGCTGGGCAGCTCTCTGGCTCCCTGGCTCCCTGGCTCCCTGGCTCCCTGGCTCCCTAGCTCCCTGGAGTGGTCCCCATCCGGTTCCGTCCTTTCCGCGCCTGGCGACCGTTGCCCGCCCTCGCCGCGCGTATCGCCTGTCCCCCTTACGATGTGGTCACCCGGGCCGAGGCGGTGGCGCTGGCGGCAGGCAACCCGCTGAGCTTTCTCCATGTCTGCCGGTCGGATATCGACCTGCCCGCCGACACCGATCCGCACGACCCCCGGATCTACACCAAGGCCCGGCAGAATCTCGACCTGCTCTGCCAGGAAGGCTCCCTGGTCCGCGAGGCGGAGCCGATGCTCTATCTCTACGAGCTCACCATGGATGGGCGGACCCAGACCGGAGTGGTGGGCTGCGTGCACGTGGAGGATTACGACCGGAACGTGATCAGGAAGCACGAGAAAACCAGGAAGGACAAGGAAGACGACCGCACCCGGCACGTGCTGACCCTGAACGCCCACGCCGAGCCGGTTTTTCTGACCCATCCTTCGACGCCGTTTATCACCCAGCTCAATTCGAAAGTCGTGGCCGAGGACCCGCTCTACGACTTCACCAGCCCGGACGGGGTGGGCAACCGGGTCTGGCGGGTCCGGAACGCCGCCCAGTACGCCGACGCCTTCCGGCGCATCGAGGTCGGCTACGTCGCGGATGGGCATCATCGCTCGGCCAGCGCCTCCCGCGCCGCGGCGGAGCGCCGGGCGGCCAATCCGAAGCACACCGGCGAGGAGGAATACAACTGGTTTCTCGCGGTGTTCTTTCCCGCCAATCAGGTGCGGATTCTGCCCTACTTCCGGGTGGTGAAGGACCTGAATGGGCTGACGCCGGAGGCGTTTCTCGCTGCGCTCGCGCAGGTCGGCAGCCTCACCCCGACCGGCGCGCCGGCGCCGGATCGGGCCGGGACCTTCGGGATCCGGGTGGGGCAGAGCTGGTATCGCCTGGTGCTGGATCCGGCCACCATCAAGGAGGACGATCCGGTGGCCTCGCTCGATGTGACCCTGCTGCAGGAGCGGATCCTGGCCCCGCTGCTGGGGATCGGGGACGTGCGCACCGATCCGCGGATCGATTTCGTGGGAGGCATCCGGGGAATCGCCGAGCTGGAGCGGCGGGTCTCCTCGGGGGAAGCCGGTGTGGCGTTCGCGCTTCATCCCGTGACGGTGCAGCAGCTGATGGCCATCGCCGATGCCGGACAGATCATGCCCCCCAAGTCCACCTGGTTCGAGCCAAAGCTGAAGAGCGGCCTGTTTGTGCACTCGCTCGACTGACGGTCCCTCCGGAGCGACACAATGAAATTGCTGGTGGCGGACAAGTTCGAGGCCGTCGGGATTGACGGGCTCAAGGATCTCGGCTGCGAGGTGGTGCTCCGCCCCGAGGTGACGGCGGAGGACCTGGCCGGGGTGATTCGCGAGGTCAACCCCAAGGTGCTGGTGGTCCGCGGCAAGAAAGTCAGTGAAGCCGCGCTCGCCTCGGGCCCCGCGCTCTCGCTGGTGATCCGGGCCGGCGCGGGGATCGACACCATCGACGTGACCGCCGCGTCGCGGCTCGGCATCTTCGTCTCCAACTGCCCGGGCAAAAACTCCATTGCGGTGGCCGAGCTGGTGCTGGGACTCCTGCTGGCCCTCGACCGCCGGATTCCCGACCAGGTGATCGATCTCCGCAACGGGGTATGGCAGAAGGGAGAGTACTCCAAGGCCCGCGGGCTGCACGGCCGCACCCTCGGCATTCTCGGGGTCGGGCAGATCGGACGGGAGGTCGCGCGACGGGCCCAGGCCTTCGGGATGAAGGTGGTGGCCTGGTCGAGGAACCTCACCGACGAAGCGGCCGAGCGGCTGGGGATCGGCTACTGCGAAACGCCGATCGAAGTGGCCCGGCTCTCCGACGCGGTCTCGGTCAATGTGGCCGGGGGGACCGAGACGAAACACCTGGTGGACGAGCGATTCCTGGCGGCGATGAAGCCGGGCGCGCTGCTGATCAACGCGGCGCGGGGCAGCGTGGTGGATGAAGCGGCGCTTCAGCGCGCGGTCCAGGAGAAGGGCATCCGGGCCGGGCTCGACGTCTACCAGAACGAGCCGGCCGGTTCCCGGGGCGAATTCCGCTCCGAGGTGGCTTCGGCGCCCGGAGTGTACGGGACCCATCACGTGGGGGCCTCGACCGACCAGGCTCAGGTGGCCATCGCCCATGAGGTGATCCGGATCGTGGACGGCTTCCTCAAGACCGGGGTGGCGCCCCACTGCGTCAACCGGCTGGCTCGGAGCTCGGCAACCCACGTCCTCACGGTGCGCCACCAGAACAAGCCCGGCGTGCTGGCCCACGTCTTCCAGGTGCTGTACGAAGCGAACGTGAACGTGGAGGAAGTCGAGAACATCGCCTATCACGGCGCCCAGGCCTCCGCCGCCCGGATCCAGGTCTCCGCGCCGCCCTCCGAGCAGGCGATCGACCAGATCCGGAGCGGCAATGAGAACGTGATCAGCGTCGACCTCACGGCCATTGACTAGAAGCCATCAGCCCTCAGCCCTCAGCCCTCGGTCGCTGAAGGCTGAAGGCTGACGACTCTCACCAAGAGCGAGCATGTCTGATCGCATTCACAATTTCGGTGCCGGCCCCGGCGTGCTTCCCGAGTCCGTCCTGAAGCAGGCCCAGCAGGATATCTGGAACATCGACGGCAGCGGGATGGGGATCGCCGAGCACAGCCACCGGGGCAAGCTGTTCGAGCGGATCATCACCGAAGCCGAGGAGGAGGTCCGGCGGCTGGCCGACATTCCCGACCGCTACAAGGTGCTGTTCATCCAGGGCGGGGCCTCGCAGCAGTTCGCCATGGTGCCGATGAATCTCCTCCCCGCGGGGCGAACCGCCGACTATCTGCTCACCGGGGTCTGGGCCCAGAAGGCGCACCAGGAGGCGGGGAAATTCGGCACCACCCATGTGGCGGTGACCGGCGAAGGAACCAAGTTCACCCGGATCCCCGCCCTCGACGAGATCCGCTATTCTGCCAGTCCGGCCTACGTGCACCTCACCACCAACAACACGATCTACGGGACCCAGTGGAAGGAGGAGCCGCCGGTGCCCGAGGGGGTGCCGCTGGTGGCGGACACCTCGAGCGATATGTTCAGCCGCCCGATCGACGTCACCCGGTACGGGCTGATCTACGCCGGCGCGCAGAAGAACCTGGGCCCTTCGGGCATCGTGCTGGTGATCGTGCGGGAGGATCTGACCGAGGCCGCCCCCGCCGGCCTGCCCACCATGCTGCAGTACCGGACCTACGTGAAGGAGCGCTCGCTCTACAACACGCCGCCCACCTTCGCGATCTACATGGTCGGCCAGGTGCTCAAGTGGATCAGGGCCTCGGGCGGCCTCGCGGCAATGGCCGACCGCAACGCCTCCAAAGCCAGGATCCTGTACGACTTCCTCGATCAGTCGGAGCTGTTCCAGACCAGCGTGCACCCCGACAGCCGCTCGCTCATGAATGTCTGTTTCCGGCTGCCCAGCCAGGAGCTCAATCACGAATTCGTGACCGGCGCCACCGCGCGGGGGCTGGAAGGCCTCAAGGGCCACCGGTCCGCCGGGGGGATGCGGGCCAGTCTCTACAATGCCTGTCCGCGGGCCAGTGTGGAGGCGCTGGTGGCGTTCATGAAGGAGTTCGAAGGGACGCATCGGCCACCGCGCGCTTGATCCGGCGCACGACCGCGGAGAGTCCCTGGGTGCGGGTCATGCCGAGCGCGTGGTCGAGACCGAGCGCGTGGAGGAGGTCGTCGGGCACCGCGGCCACCTCCTCCGGCGTGGCGCCGTCCAGCGCCTGCACCAGCAGGGCCACGAAGCCCCGCACCGTCGGAGACTCTCTCGGCACCTCGGCATGCAGCCGGACCACGCCGCCGGTCACCCCGACCCAGAGATGCACCGGCGTCTGGCATTCGGGCACCCGGTGCGCTTCGCGGGCAGTGGCGTCGTCCAATCCGGGCGGGAGCGGCGGCAGCTTGCGGGAGAGATCCAGCAGGGTTTCCAGCCGGGTATCCCGGTCCGCGGCGCCGAGGCGGGCGATGTATCTGTCGAGCAGCGCGGTCACGCCCCTAACCTAACGGGAGAACCCACCGATGACGGAAGCGGCGCTTCCCCGGCCCCTGGTGCCGGTATCCTGGCTGGCGGCGCGGGTGGACGATCCCGGCGTCGTGGTGGTGGATGCGTCCTGGTACCTCCCGGCCCAGAATCGCAGCGCCGTCGGCGAGTACCAGGCGGGCCACATTCCGGGAGCGCTGTTCTGGGACCTCGACGCGCTGAGCGAGCGGGCCACCGATCTGCCTCACATGCTTCCCGACGTCGAGTCCCTGGGCAGGAGCATCGGGACCCTCGGGATCGGCAATGATCACGCGGTGGTGGTGTACGACGGCTCCGGGTACAACATGAGCGCGGCGCGGGTCTGGTGGACCCTCCGGATCGCCGGGCACGACCAGGTCGCGGTGCTGGACGGGGGGCTGGGCGCCTGGCGCGCCGCTGGTCTTCCCCTCAAGGCTGGGTGGACCCCTTGGCGGCCGAGTGGCTTCCGGGCCACCCTCCGGGAGGAGCTGGTCCGCTCCCGCGACCAGTTGTCCTGGGTCAAGAAGGGCGGGGCCCAGGTCCTCGACGCGCGATCCCCGGGCCGCTTTGCCGGAACCGAGCCCGAGCCTCGCCCCGGGCTCCGGAGCGGACACATCCCCGGCGCCCGGAATCTTCCCTATACCGAGCTCACCGGGGCCGACGGTCTGCTGCTCTCGCCCGACTCGCTCCGGGAAAAATTCCAGGCGGCTGGACTCGATCTCCGCAAACCGGTGATCACCAGCTGCGGGTCGGGAGTGACCGCGTGCGCACTGGCCCTCGGACTCGAAGTCGCCGGGGTCACCGAGTGGTCGGTCTACGACGGGAGCTGGGCGGAGTGGGGGCGACCCGACGGGCCGGAGGTGGAGCGGTGAGCGGTCAACGGTGAGCGGTCAACGGTGAACGGTCAACGGTGAACGGTGAACGGTGAACGGTGAACGGGAGCTGCCGATAGCCTGACGGATAGCCGATAGCCGATAGCGGATAGCTCTTGCTGAAGGCTGACGGCTGATGGCTGATGGCTGATGGCTGATGGCTATCGGCACCGCGCCAGCACCCGTCTCGGCGCCGGGTGATGAGGAAAGAGCCGCGCGGCGGCGGCGGCGTGGTCCGCCCCCCGGGCGCAGCGGGTCCGCTGAGCGATCATGAGGTGTAACCGGTAGCTTCCCGGATCCATCCGCACCGCCCGTTCCAGCCGCTCCACCGGCCACCCGGGTCCCGCCAGCGCGATCGATCGCACCTGTCCGCCGCTCCGGGCTCCGCCGAGCAGCAGGGCGAGCCCGGCGAGACTGAGCGCCTTCCCCCGCGAGAGCGGAAGCGAGCCGGCGAGTCCGGTCTCCGGCAGCAGCACCCCCGCCGAAGCCCACACCAGGATTGCCGGCGGGGCGAGCAGGAGCACCGCGTCGAAGGCCCCGGTCACGATGGTCGCGGCCAGTACCCCGAGCAGCGCGATCGCCCGGCGGGCCAGTGCCGGATCCGGATGCCGGAGCCGCCGCAGGGCCGTCACCGCCATCGCGGCGAATGCGGCCAGCAGGAGCAGTACCGCCAGAACGCCCCGCTCGCTCAGCATCGCGACCCAGTCGCTGCTGGGCCAGGGGTTGGTCGGCATCGGATCGAGGCTGGCGTAGGACGGATCACCTCTGGTGGTAACCAGGGGATACTTGACCGGCCAGTTGCCCGGTCCGGTGCCGAACACCGGATCCATCCTGACCAGCCGGGAGGTGTTGCGGTACTGGATCAGCCGGCCCCGTCCTGAGCCCTCCCGGTAATTGGTGAGGTCCATCACGGTGTCGCGGTAGGGAGAGTCGGAGCGCCAGCTGAGTCCGTTGGGAAGGACAAGTGCGGCGGTCACCCCGACCAGCAGCGCCAGCAGTGCGGTGCGAAGCCGGCGGGGCGGGACGATTTCCCTCCCGCCATGCCGCGCGATCAGCCAGCCGATCAGCATCACGCCCCCGCCCACCATCATGCCAAGCCAGCTCGCCCGGGAGCGGGTCAGCACCAGCGTGGTCAGCATCAGCCCGAGTCCTGCTGCGGCAAGGATCGCCCGCCGGGGTCCGCCCGCTTCCGCCAGACCGAGGAACAGCACCGGCGCTCCGATGGCGATCAGGTGGGCCAGGAAATTCCGGTTCCCCAGGGTCCCGCCCGGCGCCCGGCTCTCGGCCAGAATCGGCAGGGTGAGGCCGTACGCCTGGGCCAGTCCGGTAAGCGCCGCGACGACGAACGCCACCATCAGACCCGTCAGCAGCCAGCGGCCGGCGCCGCGGCGTGCCACCCGATAGCCGGCGTGGAAAATCACCAGGCTCGAAATCGTGATGGCGAGCGCGCGGGTGGCCAGCCAGTGATTGGTGGCAAGGACCGCCGACAGGGTGCTCCAGGCCGCGAACCCGAGCAGCGGCAGCTCGGCCGCCACCAGGCCGGGCCGGCCGCTGCCGCCGAACCCCAGCATGAGCAGCGCGCCCAGTGCGACGAAGTGCAGCACCAGCTCCTTGGGCGCGCCGAATCGGTCGAGATCGAACAGCGTCGAGGGCACCGCCACCAGCACCACGGCCAGCGCGCCCAGCCCCAGCCAGACCGCCAGGAGGCGGGCCGGCCCCGGAGGCGGAAGCGAATTGATCTCGGCGTTGGGGCGGGGAGGCTCCATTACTCCGGTAGTATCGCGGCCGTGCCGCGGGCGGAACAAGGGGGCGCCGTGTAAATTGACCCCATGGAGCCCGTGCCCCCCGAATCGCCCCAGTCTCCCGAGCCTCCGGAGTCTCCGGTCGCGCTCGCCGCCACCGATCGTCCCCTGCCGCTCCGGCTCGCGACGATCGAGGACGAGCGCGCCCCCGACGGGATGGCCTGCATCGGGTCCTTTCTCGGTCCCAAGCTGGTGGCCCGCTGCGTCGTGCCTCCGGATGCCGCGGCCTTTCTGCTGGAGCGCGGGCTCTTTGCCCAGCCGGTGCGCCTCGCGCTGGCCGCGCGGGAGGAGGCGCCGGGACTCCAGTGTCAGCTCTTCGCCCTGGTGGACCTCCCGGGAGATTTCTTCGAGACGCCGGATGAGGAAGAGGAGAACGCCTCGCCCTGGGCGGACAGCGTGCCGGGAACCGCCTACGACCGGGCGATCCAGGAGGGACCGGTCGGCGCGACCGGGGATGCGGAAGACGAGGAGGACGAGGAGGACGAGGACGACGAAGACGAGGAGGAGGAGGACGAGCCGGGGCGGGAGCGCCAGGCAGCGGTCTTCCTGGGACAGATCATCCGCTTCGATCACGATCGCAAGCACCCCGGCGACCTCGCGCTCGAGACCATGGATGTGCTGCGCACCATCGTGCAGGGCGACGTGAGTGAGGTCGTGGACAAGGTGCTGGAGGATCTGCTGGGGGAGGCGGGCCCGCCGTCGTGACCCTCCCGATTGCGGAGCGCGGCTACGCCCACCCCGAAGTGCTGGTCTCGACCGACTGGGTGGCCGGACATCTCCAGGATCCCGATGTCCGGCTGCTCGAATCCGACGAAGACGTGCTGCTCTACGACGCCGGCCACATTCCCGGCGCTCAGAAACTCGACTGGGTGGACGATCTCAACGACCCGCTGCTGCGCGACTACGTGGGCCGCGAGGACATGGAGCAGCTGCTCCGGGCCCGGGGGATCAGCGAAGCGACCCGAATCGTCCTCTACGGCGATCGCAACAACTGGTGGGCCACCTACGCCTTCTGGGTGCTGCGCCTCTTCGGCATCGAGAACCTCGCCATCATGGACGGGGGGCGGCAGCGCTGGGCCGACGAGGGGCGCCCGCTGGCGGGCGGGCGCGAACCGGTCACCCCCGGCCACCTCCGCGTCGGCGACCGGAAGGAAAGCATTCGCGCCTTCCGCGACGATGTGCTGGCCCATGTGAAGGCCGGCCGCCGGCTGGTGGACGTGCGCAGCCCGGAGGAATTCCGGGGCGAGCGGCTCCACCTGGCGGAGTATCCCAACGAAGGGGCCCTCCGGGGCGGCCACATTCCCGGGGCCCGCAACGTCCCCTGGGCCCGGGCGGTGGATCCGGAGACCCATTGCTTCCGCACCGCCGCCGAGCTCCGCGCCATCTACGAGCAGGAGCAGGGCCTCGCCCCCGGCGAGGAGATCATCGCCTACTGCCGGATCGGCGAGCGTTCCTCCCACACCTGGTTCGTGCTCACCTACCTGCTCGGCTATCCCTCGGTCCGCAACTATGACGGATCATGGACCGAGTGGGGCAATGCGGTGCGCGCCCCCATCGAGCGTCCATGATTTCCTACGAGCTGTACAAGGTCATCCACCTGGTCGGCGTGCTGGTCCTGTTCAGCGTACTGGGCGGGGCGATGGTCCACGCGATCAACGGCGGCACCCCGGCGACCAATGCCGCCCGCCGCTCCATCACCATCCTGCACGGGACCGGCCTCCTGATCATCCTGGTCGCCGGCTTCGGCCTGGTGGCCCGGCTCGATCTGCTGAGCGGCGGGGTGCCCGGCTGGGTCATCGGCAAGCTGCTGATCTGGCTGCTGGCCGGGATCCTGCTCACGGTTCCGCGCCAGAAACCCGCCCTCGCCCGTCCGATCCTGCTCGCCGGTCTTCCCATCCTCGCCGCGGCGGCGGCGTGGCTCGCCGTGTACAAACCGGGAAACTGACATGACCACATCGGCCCCACCGGTCGCCGGAGAGCGCATCGCCGTCGAAGCCGGGTCCCTCCGGGTTCCCGACCACCCGATCATTCCCTTCATCGAAGGCGATGGAACCGGGCCCGATATCTGGCGCGCC
>DATFGC010000504.1:0-8920 GCA_035249765.1 Gemmatimonadales bacterium
CTGCTCGGTGCAGCGCCGCCACCAGAAGCTGATCGAGGAGAGTCCCAGTCCCGCGGTAACGCCCGAGCTGCGGCTGCGGATGGGCGAGGCGGCGGTGGCCCTCTCGGCCGCGATCGGGTACGTGGGTGCCGGCACCATCGAGTTCCTGCTCGACACCGACGGGTCGTTTTACTTTATGGAGATGAATACCCGCATTCAGGTCGAGCACCCGGTGACCGAAATGGTGACCGGATTCGATCTGGTGAAGGAACAGATCCGGGTGGCGGCCGGCGAGCCGCTCAGCTTCCCCGCCGACCTCAACGGGCTGCGCGGCCATGCGATCGAGTGCCGGGTGAACGCCGAGGACCCGGCCCGGAACTTCCAGCCCTGTCCCGGCCAGATCACCGCCTATCATCCACCCGGTGGCCCCGGGGTGCGGGTCGATACCCACGTGTACGCGGGATACACGGTGCCGCCGCACTACGATTCACTGCTGGCCAAGGTGATCGTACACGGCCGGGACCGGGCCGAGGCGCTGGCGCGGATGGGTCAGGCGCTGGACAGCTTCATCCTGGAGGGCGTCACCACCACGATCCCGTTCCTCGCCCGGGTGATCCGCTCGCCCGCGTTCGTCTCGGGCCAGGTCGACACCCGTTTCCTCGAACGCGAGAGCCACCTGCTCCAGCCCGACGTATGAAGCTCGACGTGATCTTCTCTCCCGCCGGCCTCTCCCCCGCCGAGGTCGCGGGCCGGCCCGTCTTCGTGATCGACGTGCTCCGTACCACCACGACCATCTGCGCCGCGCTTCATCACGGTGCCCGGGCCGTAGTGCCGGTGGCCACGGCCGAGGAGGCGATGCGGCTGGCCCAGACCCTGGGTCCCCACGACGTGGTTACCGCGGGGGAGCAGAACTCCGAGCGGATTCCCGGATTCACGGTGGGCAACAGCCCGCTGGAGATGACCGAGGCGATGGTGCGGGGCAAGACCCTGGCAATGACCACCACCAACGGGACCCGGGCGCTGCTGGCATCGCAGAATGCGTCTGAGGTGTACATGGCCGCTGCGGTCAACCTGAGCCTGGCCGGGGCCCGGGCCCGCGAGCTGCTGCGCTCTCGCCGGGATCTGGTGATTCTCTGTGCCGGCAAGGACTCGAGTTTCGGGCTGGACGATGCCTATGCCGCCGGCCGGTTGGTGCTGGAGGCCCTGGAGGGCCGCCGCCGGCGCAAGGGACTCAACGATGCCGCGCTGGTGGCGGTGGATCTGGTCCGGCGCTACGGTGACCGGTGGGACCGTCCCTTCACCTTTTCCGCGGCGGGGCGGCAGCTCGCCCTGCTCGGGATGCAGGCCGATGTCGCCGCGGCGGCGCGGGAGAACGCCTACCCGGTGCTGCCGATTTTTCACGACCGGCGGATTACCGTCGCTTCCGCCGGCATGCCCAGCGTCGTGCTGTGAGACCGGAAGACCGCCGCCGCCTGGGCGCGATCGCGGCGCTGGTGCTCGGCGTCTTCGTCGGCCTCACCCTGATCCGCGCCGTGCCCACCGGCCCCCTCGGCCAGGGGCTGGGCACCCTGCTGTGGCGGGGCCTCGGCGCCGGCGCGGTGGGACTGCCGCTGCTGGGTTTCGGGCTGGCACTGGCGGGCTTCGACCGGGTTCCCCGACTTGATATGAAGCGGATGGGGTTCCTCGTCGGCGGGCTTGCCCTCCTGGTCCCCTTCACCATCGCGGTGATCGCGGACGTGCCCGCCGCCGCCTTCGATCCGCCGCTCTCCGAGTGGGAGCTCGCCGCCCGGGCCAGCGGACTCCTCCCCGGGCTCGCGGCGCGCGGCGTGCTGCAATTGATCGGGCAGCCCGGCGGGCTGTTGCTGGCCTTTCTGCTGCTCTCCGCGCTGACGTTGGCGACGCTGGCGTGGCATCCGTTGCGGCGATTTGAGGCAGGACGGCTGGACGGCGCGACGGCTGGACGGCTGGAGAACGGGCGGCTGGACGGCAGGACGGCTGGACGGCTGGTCGAAGAGGAGGAGGAAGAAAGCGAAGGAGTATTCGTCACTGCGAAGTCCCCCAGCCCCGGGAAGAAAGAAGGCCGGGCCAAAAAGCAGTCGCCAGCCGTCCAGCCGTCCAGCCGTCCCGCAACCGAGCACGACAAGCTCCTCCCCCCCATCGAGCTGCTGAGCCCGCCCCCAGCGCAGGACACCGCCGCCGACACCGCCCAGCTCGACCGGCTGGGCCAGGCGCTGCTCGACACCCTGCGCACTTTCAAGGTCGAAGGGACCATCGCCGGCCGCACCAGCGGGCCGGTGGTCACCCAATTCGAAATTGTGCCGGCGCCCGGGGTGAAGGCTGGGCGAATCATCTCCCTGGCCGACGATCTCGCGATCACCATGCGGGCGATGAGCATCCGGGTGGCGCCGATTCCGGGCCGGGGCGCCGTTGGCGTCGAGGTGCCGAATCCTACCGCGCGGATGGTCACGCTCAGGGAGCTGCTCGAGTCTCCGGAATGGCGGGCCCGCGCGGTGCTGCCCATCGCGCTGGGACGCGACCTCGAGGGGAAGCCGGTGGTGACCGACCTGGCCAAGATGCCCCACCTCCTGATTGCCGGCGCCACCGGCTCGGGCAAATCGGTCGCGATCAACACCATCATCACCGGGATGGTGTACAAATACACCCCGGCCGATCTCCGGATGCTGATGATCGATCCCAAGATGGTCGAGCTGTCCATGTACAACACGCTGCCCCACCTCAGGCATCCGGTGGTGACCAACAACCATGATGCCGCCCGGGTGCTCAAGTGGGCGGTGCACGAAATGGGGCGGCGCTACGAGCTGCTCCATGCCAACGGGGCGCGGAACCTCTCCGATTTCAACCGCAAGGTGGACGAAGGGAAGCCGCTCAGGATGCCGGAGCGGCCCAAGCCCACTCTCGCCGGCATCAGCGCGGAGGCCGATCCGGGACCCCCGGAGCCGCAGCGCCCGGAGAGCTACACCGAGGGCCGGCTGCCCTACCTGGTCATCATCGTGGACGAGCTGGCCGACCTGATGATGACGGTCCAGAGCGAAGTGGAGACCCCGCTGGCCATGCTGGCCCAGAAGGCCCGCGCCATCGGCATCCACCTGATTCTGGCGACCCAGCGGCCCTCGGTGAACGTCATCACCGGACTCATCAAGGCCAACTTCCCGAGCCGGATCGCGTTCCGGGTTGCCTCCAAGGTCGACAGCCGGACCATTCTCGACGGCAACGGCGCCGAGGCGCTGCTGGGCAACGGCGACATGCTGTTCCTGCCGCCGGGAAAGAGCGAGCCGATGCGGCTCCAGGGAGCGTTCATCGGCACCGAGGAAACCGAGAAGCTGACTGAATGGTTCAAGGACCGGCGCGAGGCGCTGGCGCAGGAGCGGCGCGCGGAAGACGACATCCTCGCCTTCATGCGGGCCCAGGAGGCGGACGAGGAGGGTGGCGAGTCCGACGCCGACGACGGGGAGCGGGACGCGCTGTTCCGTGAGGCGGCGGAAGCCTGCATCCAGAATCAGGGCGGCTCCACCTCGCTGCTGCAGCGCCGGCTCCGGATCGGCTACGGCCGCGCGGCCCGGGTCATCGACCAGCTCCATGCCGCCGGGATCCTCGGTCCGCCGGACGGAAGCAAGCCGCGGGAAGTGCTGATCGGGCTGTCCCAGCTGGACGAATACTCCCGTTAGGGGCGAGCAGGGGGTTGGGGTCGCGACATTGTGAATGCCTCGCGTTGGCTTGTCATTTCCGGTGCGTTGTTGTGCCTGGCGCCGTCTGGGGCGAGGGCACAGCCGCGTGTCAAGCTTGTCTTGAATGGAGTAGCGCAGCGAGTGGATGGAAGCTCCGGTGAGGACGTCACTGATTTTGGAACAGTCAATGGCGGTACGCTGAGTGCTACCGGCGTGGTGAGTTGTCGTTGATCGGGCCAGGAACCGCCTGGTCGTCGTGGCGCCGGACGGTGGGAGGTATCGTTTTAGCACTCGAGGGCGGACCGGATCTGGTCCTGGCGAGTTTCGATATCCAACAACCCTGCGATGGTTCGATCGGCAAACGCTGGCGGCTTTGGACGCACACCTGTCTCGACTGTCCTACTATGCGATGGCGGAGGGGGGTATTCGTCACCTCCGGGACGAAACGATTAGGGAGCTCCCCACCGATTTCTGCTTTCTCAACGGTAGGCTAGTGACTCTGCGGTACGATCCCGTTGACCGCTCGATTCTTCACTGGGCGGCTTCGGAAAAGCAACCCGCCCTGTCCACAGGGCTGCCGTTTCTTCAAGGAAATCCAAGAAGCGAGAGCCTGACGACCAGGGGGCTTCTGCTGTGCCTTCCAGATCTGGGGATGGTTGTCGTAGCGTCCATGTATAGCGGCGAGGTCCGGGGATACGACGCTGGTGGCCAGCTCTTGTGGCACAGCACGTTCGCGGACTTCAAACCCCTGACCTTGAGGGAGTTTCCAGGAGGAGGTTTCGCGTTTGTTGGGCGGAAGCAAGGAACCGACGTGGTCAATCATCTTGTCGTCAGCCTCGTGCGGGTAGATCCGAACAAACTATTAGTCCAGTTTGGACTGGCGGTCCTCGGCAAGCATCACTTCTCCAGTCTCACCTTTGCGATGGTTGAAACGCGCTTTCTGCGATTGAGGGATGGCGCAAGTGTTGGTACGCAATCCGATCTGCCGGTGGTCTGGGACCTGAACGGTGGACTTGCTCTCGTCGCGGCGGGGAGCCGCTACCCTGGGTTGAGTTGCGCAAGTATCGACTGGTTGAAGGCCGATAGGAAGCAATCCAACGCTCGGAGTCCTTAAGGAGTTCGAATCCCCACCTTGATGCTGCCCGGCGGCGCGTTCACGGCAATGGCGCTGTCGGCCAGGTGCTTGATCCACACCATCACCGGCGGCGCGTTGTCGGAGGCGATGATCCCGTCGGCGATCTTTCCCGCCTCGCGATACATGCCCACCGCCAGAAACGCCGCCGCCAGCTCCGCCAGGGCATCGCGGGTCGGCCGCTCGGCCAGACTCTGCCGCAGCTCCTCCAGCGCGGCCTCCTCGTCGCCCACCATGCGGTAGCGCCGGGCCAGCGCGATCCGCAGGGTCCAGGGCTCCCGCCCATAGGCGATGGCCCGGCGGTAGGCCGCCACCGCCTCGGCCCGATTCCCCTGGTCGAAGAGGGTCTCCCCCAGCGCCTGCTGCACCCGCGCGCTCTTCGGCGCGTCCCGCGCGCTCGCCACATTGAGCGTGGCCTGGTTGCGAAAGACCTTCTGCCGCGAGGCGCTCCGCACGGTGCCCAGCGCCACCAGCACCAGCGTCGCCAGCACGAGTGCCGGACGCAGCAGCCTCGGCTCGGGACGCTCGCGCGCCAGCAGCCAGTGAAACGCGCCACCGGCCGCGATGAGAAACCCGATACTGGGAGAGAAGAGCGTTCGCTCGGCGAGGAGGATGCCGGTCGGAACGATGAGATTGCTGACCGGAAAGAGGGTGATGGCGCAGCAGAGCAGCCCAAACGTGACGACCGGGGCCCGGCGGCGGGCGAGCCAGGCGATCGCGACCGCGCCGAGCAGCAGGAGCAGTCCCGCGATTTCCGCCGGCCCCCATCCGGTGGACGCCAGGAATTCCGCCGGTGAATAGTCGGAGCGCAGATGGGCCGGCCAGACCAGAAGCCGGAACCATTCCGGCACTACCTGGAGCATGGTGAGGGCGCGGCCCTCGATCGGGACCCCGACCAGCGCTTCGGCCGGCGCCGCCAGGAACGGGTTGCCACTCAAGATCCGGCCCCGGATGAAGAGCACCAGCCCGCCCAGGACCGCGAGACCCGCATAGCCGGGCCCGGTCCGGCGGAGCCGCTCGGACCACGACGGCGCGGCGACCAGACACAGCTCCGCGGCCAGCAACAGGGCAGGGAGGAGGAGCCCCTGCTCCTTGGTGAGACACGCGATCAGATAGAGCCCGCCCAGAAACATCCAGTCGCCCGGGGAGAGCGCGCCGGCCGCGGAGCGCCGGCGGTCGAGATAGCGCGCCACCATCACGGCACCCAGCAGGGCAATGACCAGCTCTCCCTGCGCCACCGCCAGTACTGTCGCCTCGACATGCACCGGATGGGCGGCGAACAGCAGCGCCGTGGCCAGCGCGACGGCCGGGGGGAGAAGCCGCCAGGCCAGGTGCAGCACCGCCAGACTGGCTCCGGCGTAGAGGAGCACACTCACCACCCGGAAGAGCGCCGGGTTTCCCCCGCCGAGCTGGTACTGGAGTGCAAGCAGGAGGGAGGTGAGCGGGCGGTAGAGATCCTGGGCGTAGGGTGGAGGCCAGTAAGGCGAGGTCAGGATTTCCTTCCAGCGGGCCAGACCATGCAACCGCTCGGTACCCAGGATGAGCCCGGCATCATCGAGGGTGAACTGGTTGGCGAGACAGAGCACGCTGGCGGCGACGGCGACGGCCATGACCGCGAGCGCGGCGATGAGGGGCGAGGGGCGAGGCATGACCACAGGATACGTGAATCTGATTTGCTGCGTTGGATCGGCAGAGTCACGCAGGATTTCGGTGCCGGAGCCGGCGCGCCCGACCGTTATCGTCGCGCATGCCCGATCCGCGCGCCGCGAAGCCCGCCAGCGAATGGACCGATCCGCGCCACCGGCGGGGCTATGCGGGAGAACGGCTGGCCATGGCCCACCTGCTCCAGAGCGGCTGGCGGATCGAGGCCCACCGGTTCAGGCTTGGGCATCACGATCTCGATCTGGTGGCCCGGCGAGGGAATCTGGTGGCGTTCATCGAGGTCAAGACCCGGAGCTCCCGGCGTTTCGGGAGCCCCGTGGAGGCCCTGGGCGCCCGCCAGCGGGCCGATCTGGGCCGGGTTGCCGAGCTCTGGCGGGTCCGGTTCGGGCAGCCCGATGACCGGTACCGTTTCGATCTGATTGCCATCGAGGAAAGCGCTGATCCTTCCACTTCTCCCCAGGTTCACCACATCGAGGATGCCTGGCGCGGCGTGGAAAAGTGAAAAAATGCCGTCTTGTTTCGGCTAATCTTCGGCATTACATTGGAGCTAGTATTGTTGTGGCGCAAATTCATCCACATTCTTATTTGAGGGATTCCCATGGCCGTCCCCGACGTCAAAGAAGCCAAATTGGACGCCGAGCGCCGTAAGGCGCTCAATCTGGCCATCGCCCAGATCGAGAAGCAGCTGGGCAAGGGCTCAATCATGCGGATGGGGTCGGAGAGCCCGCGGGAGCGGATCCAGGCCATTTCCACCGGGGCCATCAATCTGGACGCGGCCATCGGCATCGGGGGTGTTCCCCGGGGCCGGATCACCGAAATCTACGGGCCCGAGTCCTCCGGCAAGACCACGCTCACCCTGCACCTCGCGGCCAACGTGCAGCGCACCGGCGGGGTGGCGGCCTACGTGGACGCGGAGCACGCCCTCGATGTCGAGTACGCCAAGAAGCTGGGCGTGGACGTGGACAATCTGCTGGTGTCCCAGCCGGACACCGGGGAGCAGGCGCTCGAGATCGTGGAGATCCTGGTGCGGTCCGGCGCGGTGGATCTGGTGGTCATCGACTCGGTGGCGGCGCTGGTGCCCAAGCAGGAAATCGAAGGCGAAATGGGCGACAGCCACATGGGTCTCCAGGCCCGGCTGATGAGCCAGGCGCTTCGCAAGCTGGCGGGGGCCATCAACCGCTCGAACTGCGCGGTGGTGTTCATCAATCAGCTCCGCGAGAAGATCGGCGTGATGTTCGGCAATCCCGAAACCACCACCGGCGGCAAGGCGCTCAAGTTCTACGCCTCGGTGCGGCTCGACATCCGGCGGATCGGGCCGGTCAAGGAGCGGGAGGCCATCATCGGCAATCACGTCCGCGTCAAGGTGGTGAAGAACAAGGTCGCCCCGCCGTTCAAGCAGGCCGAGTTCGATGTGATGTTCGACGAGGGCATCAGCCACGCCGGGCTGGTGGTGGACATCGCCGCCGAGGCGAACATCATCCAGAAGTCGGGTGCGTGGTATTCCTACGGCGATCAGCGGATCGGCCAGGGCCGCGAGAACGCCAAGCTCTTCCTCAAGGACAATCCGCCTCTCCTGGCCGAGGTCGAAGGACGGGTCAAGGAGTTTCTCGGCATGAAGGTGTCCGCCACGGTTCCCGCCGATGCCGACGGGGAGACCGATGACGGCGACGCCGAGTGACCCACCGGCGCTCGGGGTCATCGGGGCGGTGGTCCCCGATCCCCGGCGCCCCGACAGCGTCCGGGTGCTGGTGGAGGGGCGGGCGCTCCTGACCCTCCCGCGCGGGGTCGCCGAGCGCGAAGGGCTCGGACCCGGCACCCCGCTGGATCACTCGCTCTATGGGCGGCTGTCCCGCGCGGCCGACGCCGAGGCGGCCTATCGCACCGCGCTGCGTTTCCTGGAGCACCGGCCCTTCGCCGCGCGCGACCTTTCCCGCCGACTGGTGCTCAAGGGGCATCCCCCGGAAGCGGCCGAAGACGCCCGGGCCCGGCTGGAAGGGATGGGGCTCCTGGACGACGCGCGCTTCAGCGTGGGCTTTGTCCAGACCCGGGGCGCGCGGGGCCGCGGGCCGCTCCGGCTGCGCCGCGACCTCGCCGCCATGGGGGTCGAGCGCAGGGTCATCGATGCGGCCCTGGCCCAGGCCTTCGGCACCGACGGCGCCGATGCGCCCAAGCCCGACGCGCTGGCTCGGCGCCGCCTGGCGCAGCTCCAGGATCTGCCCCGGCCGGTGCAGCGGCGGCGGCTCCTGGCCTTCCTGGCGCGGCGCGGGTTCGCGGGCCACGAAGTCACCTCGCTGGTCGGGCGGATTCTCAGTGAGCGGTAAGCGGTGAGCGGGAAGTGCAGGTCCCGCTCACCTCTTACCGCTCACCGCTCACTGTATATTCCTCCCCATGAAATCCAGTGTCATCCGCAGGCTCTTCCTCGATTACTTCGTGAACCGTGGGCACCGGCTGGTGGCCTCGG
>DATFGC010000505.1:0-8269 GCA_035249765.1 Gemmatimonadales bacterium
CTCAGCCTCCATCACCTGGTGCGGAGCCGGCTGATCCGGGACGATGAGAGTCCCGAAGGCTGGGCGCTGGTGGTGGGGCACCTGAAAGAGCGGCGCTCGCTTCGCTCTATCCGGATCGGGCGCCGGTTCCAGGAGGGAAGCGTGACCCTGACCGGTGCGGAGGCCCGGATGGCGGCGACCCTGATCCTGCCGACCCTGAACGCGGGCGGCGGGGACGACACCGATGTGACCGAAGCGGTGCGCTGGCTCGAAGTCGCCGGCGGACCGGAGCGCGCGATCGGCACCTTCGCGCGCTCGGGCCTGGTTCGTCCTCCGCTGGTCTCCCAGCTCGAACCGGTCAGCTCGATGCATCCGGAAGTCCGGCTGGCGCTGGAAATGGCGCTGCATGAAGACGAGGAGCGGCGGGCGCTCAGCGGAGAGCTTTCGGTGCTGCACTGGGCCTGGCGGCAGGAGGAGCGTCTGGCGGCCATCGCCGACCGGCTGGGACTTCCCGAGGACCTGGAACGCCAGCTCGAGGACCTGCGAGCCCGATCGCTGACCCCGGGATCCTGACCTTCGCCTCGTGTCGTTCCGACACGTCCCTGTCCTGTTTTCGGAGCGGTGCCGGTTCGGTAACTCCAGGCCGGAGCAGGAGTTCAGCCCGAAACCCCGGCTGGAACGGAGCCTGCAGGCTGAGCCGGAGACCGCCACAAGGACGACCCCATGCGGAAGCTGGGCTTCTTCACCCTGGCAGCAGCGGCACTGGCCGCCGGCTGCGACGAAAGCACCGGGCCTTCGGTGCTGGCCGAGTCCTACGCGCTGGCGCGGATCGGGCTTCTGGCTCCGCCAATCCCCCTGGGGCCGGATGGGGGCCCGCCGTTCCTGCTTGCCGACACCCTCCGTCTTACCGACCCGCGTCCTCGCGAAGAGATCATGGCGGTGCTCACCCGGATCCAGGTCACCCGCGACGGCAACGGGATCAGCCACCGGATGGAGAGCCAACACCGCTACCAGTTCGATGGCGACATCCTGAGCTACGACAGCTGCCCGATCGACGCATTCTGCATCGCCTCGCTGGTGTATGCCCCGATCGATTTCCAGGTCGTGGGCGACAGTCTCTTCCAGGTCGGGCCGGAGGCCTCCCCGCTTCCCCAGTCGGTCTACGGGCGGGTCCGCCGCTGAGCACGCTCCCGCCGCGCGATGGCGCGGCGGGCCCTACCGAGTAGCTTATCCGGCTAGGAGAGCTGCTCATGGCCGCGTACATCCTGGTCGATATCACCATCAACGATCCCCAGACCTACGAGCGCTACAAGCTCCTGGCCCCGGCTTCGATCACGGCCTATGGCGGGAAGTACCTGGTGCGGGGCGGGCGGACCGAGATTCTCGAGGGGGACTGGCAACCCAGCCGCCTGGTGATCCTCGAATTTCCCGGAGTCGAGGACGCCAAGGCATGGTGGGAGTCGGAGGAATACGCCGCCGCCAAGGCCTTGCGTCAGTCCTGTACCGCGACCGACATGCTCCTGGTGGAGGGGTTTCCCGGGGGGTGAGCTTGTGCGGCGGGGAGCTCTCCGCCAGCCTTCATTGGAGCCGTCAGCCTTCAGCCGTCAGCCTTCAGAGGAGATTCCATGGCACGTCGCAGGCTCACCCGGCGCCAGTTCGTCGAGGAAACCGGCGCGATGGCGCTGGGCGGTATGGTGGTGAAGCGCCACGTGCTGGGCGGACCGGGATACCAGGCCCCCAGCGATACCCTCAACCTCGCCATCGTCGGCGCCGGCGGGATGGGGATGCACAACGCCGAGGAGCTGGTCTCCCAGAATATCGTGGCGGTGTGCGACGTGGATTTCGGCTACGTCGAGCGGGCCCTGGCGGGGCGGGGCAAGGACCGCGACGGCAAGGAGCGCCCCAACGGGGTTCGCCTCCAGGAGCAATTCGGCAAGGCGGCGCGCTACGCCGATTTCCGGGAGATGCTCGACCAGCAGAAGAACATCGAGGCGGTGGTGATCGCGACACCCGATCACGCCCATGCGGTCATCGCCAACGCCGCGATGCTGGCCGGCAAGCACGTGTACGTGCAGAAGCCGCTCACCTACTCGGTCCACGAGGCGCGGGTGCTCAGGGCCACCGCGGCGAAAACCGGAGTGGCGACCCAGATGGGCAACCAGGGGCATTCCCGCGACGAAGCCCGGCTCATCAACGAGTGGATCCAGGCGGGCGTGATCGGCCCGGTCAGCGAAGTGCACGTCTGGACCAACCGGCCGATCTGGCCTCAGGGAATTCCCCGTCCGGCGGCGGCGCCGGTGCCTCCCGCCCCCGCGCCTGGAACCCCCCCGGCGCCCCCCTCATGGAACCGTCGCACCATCAACGAAGCGACCGCCGCGGCGATGATGGGCAACTATTCCCCGCCGGAGGGGCTGCGCTGGGATCTCTACCTGGGCCCGGTCCCGGAAGATCTGCCCTGGCACCCGGTCTATCACCCGTTCAACTGGAGAGGGTGGACCGATTTCGGGGTGGGCGCGCTGGGAGACATGGGCGCTCATCTGATCGACCATCCGGTCTGGGCGCTCAATCTGGGGTACCCCGTGAGCGTCGAAGCGACCTCCACGCCCTGGGGCGGCCCCAGCGCCAAGCCGGCGACTTATCCGCTGGCGATGACGGTGCATTACGAATTCCCGGCCCGCGGCGACCTGCCCGCGGTCAAGCTCAATTGGTACGACGGGGGGCTGATGCCGCCTCGGCCGCCCCAGCTGCCCGACGACCTCGCGCTGAATCGCGAGGGCGGCGTGCTCTACGTCGGGACCAAGGGCATCCTGATCCACGAGACCTACGGCACCAACCCGAAGCTCTTTCCCGCCGGGCTCATGGAAGATGCGGCGAAGGTGCCCCAGACCATGCCCCGGGTCGGCGTGAGTCACGAGCTCAACTGGGTGGCGGCCTGCAAGAAACAGGGAGCCGCGACCTCACCGTTCGAGTATGCGGCCCCGCTCACCGAGACGATGCTGCTGGGCATCGTGGCGCTCCGCACCGGGCAGGGCCGGAAGATCCTCTACGACGGCGCCGCGATGTCGGTCACCAACATTCCGGAAGCCAACCAATATCTCACCCGGGAATACCGGGCCGGCTGGGGAATCTGAGCATGAGCACACTTCGCACCGTCTGCTGGGCCGCGCTGGCCCTCGGGTGCAGCCAGGGTCAATCCGCCTCCAACACTCCGTCACCTTCGCCGGGAGCGGCACCGGCCATGAACGCGCTCTCGCCCGCGGAACGCCAGGAGGGGTGGCGGCTGCTGTTCGACGGCAGCAGCACCGCCGGATGGCGGGCCTACGATCAGCCCGCGATGACCGAGGGATGGCAGGTGGTGGACGGCGCGCTCACCCGGACCGGACGGGGCGGCGACATCATCACCACCGAGTCGTTCCGAAATTTCGATTTGATGGTGGACTGGAAGATCCGTCCCGGCGGCAACAGCGGACTCTTCTACCGCGCCGCGCTGGGATCGGGCGCGATCTACTTCTCGGCGCCGGAGCTGCAGATCCTCGACGACTCGGTCCATGTGGACGGGAAATCGGAGCTGACCTCTTCGGGCGCGGTGTACGGCCTCTACCCCGCCCGGCGGGGGGCGGTTCGCCCGGTGGGCGAATGGAATACCGCCCGGGTGCTGGTCAACGGCGATCACGTGGAGCACTGGCTCAACGGGCAGAAGATCGCCGAGTATGAGCTGGGCAGCGAAGACTGGAGGCGCCGGGTGAACAGCAGCAAGTTCAAGCAGTGGCCGGAGTACGGTAAGGCGGCGGAAGGACACATCGGACTCCAGGATCACGGAGACTGGGTCGCCTTCCGCAACATCAAGATCCGGGTGCTCCCATAGGCGCCACCCGGTCGCCCGAAGGGACCCTGGCCCGCGACGTCGCCAAGCTGTACGGCTTCGGATGCCTCGGTCTGATCGCAGTCCTGATCGTTGCGGGCGTGCTGATGAACCGGAGCCTGGCCAGGTGCCCCCCGGCGGTGGAAACCCGGATCGCCGCGCCGGACAGCAGCCATGAGGCGGTGATCTTTCACTTCGAGTGCGGCTTCGGCCGGAAGGGAACCAGCAACCTTTCCATTGTGCCGGCCGGTGGGGAAGTGGTGTATCCCCCCAACCTGTTTTCGGCGATGGACTCGAGCGGGGTGAATCTGCTGCTGGGCCGGGAAGTCCATCCCAGGGTCGATGTGGCATGGGAAGGTCCCGGCGCCGTCCTGGTCAGGTACCAGGCGGGGGCGAGGGTGGTGATGAGGAATGGCGAGGCGAGGGGAGTGAAGGCGAGGTATGAAGAGAGGGAATAGGCAGTGGTCAGTGGTCAGTGGTCAGTGGTCAGGGGTCAGGGGGTGGCGTATGCGGAAGGCATTCCTGTTCGTTGCGATGATGGGGTTGGGGGCCTGCTCGGGCATGACGGCGCGGTCGGGGCGGCCGGCGGAACCGATTCCGGGACCAATGACCGGACGGATCCCCGGAACCATCGGTGACGGAGAAACCGGACCAGTGAATTCCACCCTGCCCAACACCGGGAGCCGGCAGACCCTCTGCCGCTCGACGCCGTATCCGCGGGGCTGGGTGGCAGTGGATTACGTCGAGGGCGGGAGCACCTGCGGCTCTTCGGCGCGGGAACCCTACACGGCCGTGGTGCTGCAGCGTCTGTCCCCGCTTCCCGAAGGAACCGTGCTCACCATCTGCACCGGTCAGATCGTGCCGATCAACTGGCAGCGGGAATCGGAGGAGGGGTCGGTCTCCGGCGCGCAATGCCCCCGGAACCCCGGGGACACCCGCACCGGCCCCACTACCATGCAGATCCGGCGGATCCGTTGACCGGCAGGGTCCTCCAGCTCAGCGTCAAGCCGGAAACGCGGGGGGAGTTTGGCCTTCCCAAGCGGGCGGTGCCCGAGCTCTTCGTATCCGCCGCCGGTGCGGCGGGGGACTTCAACCGATACCGCACCGAAAAACTCCCCGGCGATCGCGACCAGGCCCTGCTCCTGATGACCGAGGACCTGCTCGACACCCTCCGCTCCGAGGGATGGCCGGTCGAGCGGGGTGACCTGGGCGAAAACCTCACCCTGGGCGGAGTGCCCGAGGCGAGCCTGGCGCCGGGGGTGAGGCTCCGGCTGGGGCAGGTCGAGCTCCAGATCAGCAAGGCCTGCGATCCCTGTACCGAGACCTGGTCGCTGCCCTACATCGGGCCGGAGCGGGGACCCGCCTTCGTGCGCGCCCTGGTAGGCCGCCGGGGCTGGTACGCCCGCGTGCTCAGAGAAGGGCGGCTCGATCTGGAGACTCCGGTCGTCCTGGATGCTGGAAACTAGATGCTGGATGCTGGAGACTGGACCCGACCTTGCGATCCAGCATCCAGCACCTAGCATCCAGGACCATGATGGCTTATCCCCCCGCTCCTGAGTTCGCCGCCCGGCTGGCCACCGTCGCCGAGGCGCGCTGGCGGGTTGCCATCGCCCTGACCGCGGCGATGATCGCGCTCTACTTCGGTTTCATCCTCTTGATCGCCTACGCTCCCTCCCTGCTGGCGCGCCGGCTCCTGCCCGGGCTCTCGCTCGGGATCCTGATCGGGGCGCTGGTGATCGTGGCCTCCTGGGTGCTCACCTGGGTGTACGTCCGCTGGGCCAATACCCACTACGACTCGGCGCTCGCCAGACTTGGTGAGTAGCCTGCTCGCCGCCCTCCAGACCACCTCGCGCATCGGCGAGCCCAACGCCGTGGCGATGGGTTTCTTCTTCCTGTTCATCGCCACCACGCTGGGCATCACCTTCTGGGCGGCGCGCCGCACCCGCACCACCGAGCACTTCTACGCCGCGGGCCGCACCATCAGCCCGGGACAGAATGGAATCGCGCTGGCCGGCGACTATATGAGCGCGGCATCCTTTCTGGGCATCGCCGGACTGGTCTCCACCACCGGCTTTGACGGCCTGATCTATTCGACCGGCTGGCTGGTAGGGTGGCCGGTGGTCCTCTTCCTGATCGCCGAGCCGCTCCGCAACCTGGGCCGCTACACCTTCGCCGACGTGGTGGCGGTCCGGCTCCGGCAGACCCCGGTGCGGATCTCGGCGGCGATCGGGACCCTGGCCACGGTGTCGCTCTACCTGATCGCCCAGATGGTGGGCGCCGGGGGACTGATCCGGCTGATGTTCGGGATGTCCTACGAAACCGCGATCGTGATCGTCGGGCTGGCGATGATCGCCTACGTCCTGTTCGGCGGCATGCTGGCCACCACCTGGGTCCAGATCGTGAAAGCGGTGCTCTTGCTGGGCGGTGCGGCGCTGCTCACCCTCCTGGTGCTGGCCCGCTTCGGTTTTAGCCCGGTGGCGCTGTTCTCGGCCGCCGCCGAACGGTACGGCGAGGGGGTGCTGGCTCCGGGGCGGCTGGTCTCCAATCCGCTCGATGCGATTTCCCTCGGACTCGCGCTCATGTTCGGCACCGCCGGACTGCCCCACATCCTGATGCGGTTCTATACCGTGCCCGATGCGAAGGCCGCCCGCACTTCGGTGTTCTACGCCACCGGGCTGATCGGCGCGTTCTACCTGATGACCTTCGTGCTTGGGTTCGGCGCGATGGTGCTGGTGGGGCCCGACGCAATTCGGGGAGTCGAGCCGGGCGGCAACATGGCGGCTCCGCTGCTGGCCGAGTTTCTGGGAGGCACCCCGCTCCTGGGATTCATCGCCGCGGTGGCGTTCGCCACCATTCTCGCGGTGGTGGCGGGGCTCACCCTGTCCGGGGCGGCGGCGCTCTCCCACGACCTCTGGGTGAGCGTGGTGCGGCGGGAAAAGGCCGATGCCAGAGAGCAGCTCCGGGTGGCCCGGGTGGCCACCGTGGGGCTCGGGATCCTGGGCGTGGTGCTGGGGATCACCTTCAAGGGACAGAACGTCGCGTTCATGGTGGGGCTGGCGTTCGCCATCGCGGCCAGCGCGAACTTCCCCGCGCTGGTGCTCTCGATCTTCTGGCGGCGCTACACCACCGCGGGGGCGGTGACCAGCATGGTGCTCGGCACCGCGAGCACCCTGCTGCTCATCTATTTCTCTCCCACCCTCCAGATCGATGTGCTCAAGCACGCCGAAGCGTGGTTCCCGCTCCGCAATCCGGCGCTGGTCACCATGCCGCTCTCGTTCCTCTCGGGGATCCTGGTCTCGCTGCTGTGGCCCCGGCCGGCGGAATCGGCGGGGTTCGACGCGGTGTCGCGCCGGATGCATCTGGGGCAGGAGGTGCAGCCATCAGCCAGCAGCCTTCAGCCCTCAGCTGAAGCCTAAGGCGGCCCCTCGCATCTGGTGTCCTTCCCCGCGATCTTTCCGGGATGCCATTTACCGGTTTGAAGCTGCATCCGAATCTCCTGAAGGGCATCAAAGAGCTGGGCTTCACCCGTCCCACCCCGATCCAGGCCGACGCGATTCCGCCGGCCATGGCGGGACGCGACGTGCTGGCCTGCGCCATGACGGGCAGCGGCAAGACCGCCGCATTCCTGCTCCCCATCCTCCATAAACTGATCGAGCGGCCCCGCGGCACCACCCGCGCGCTGGTGATCACGCCCACCCGCGAACTGGCGGCGCAGATCCTGGAGGACCTGAACGACCTGGCGGTCCACACCCCGATCACCGCCGCGTCGGTGTTCGGCGGAGTGGGGATGGGTCCCCAGGAGCACGCCTTCCGGAGCGGTGCGGACGTGATCATCGCGACGCCGGGCCGGCTGCTGGATCACTTCCGTTTCCCCTACGCCAGACTGTCGGGGCTCGAGTACCTGGTGCTGGACGAGGCGGACCGGATGCTCGACATGGGCTTCCTGCCGGACATCCGGCGGGTGCTCCGGCACATCCCGGCCAGGCGGCAGACCCTCTTCTTCAGCGCCACCATGCCGCAGGAGATTCTCAAGCTCACCCAGGAGATGCTCAAGCAGCCGGTCACCATCAACATGGAGCGCAAGTCGGCGCCGGCGATCGGGATCACCCAGGCGGTGTATCCGGTGCCTCAGGAGCTCAAGTCGGTGCTGCTGGTCGAGCTGCTCAAGCGAGGCGAGCTCCGCGAAGCACTGGTCTTCACCCGTACCAAGCACCGGGCCAACCGGCTCCAGGCCCATCTGGTGAAGCAGGGTATCAAGGCGGAGCGGATTCACGGCAACCGGAGCCAGACCCAGCGTACCGAGGCACTGGCCGGGTTCAAGGGCGGGAAATACCGGGTCCTGGTGGCCACCGATATCGCCGCGCGGGGAATCGACATCGAGGCGCTGGGCCACGTCGTGAACTTCGATGTGCCGATGGCGCCCGACGA
>DATFGC010000506.1:0-4389 GCA_035249765.1 Gemmatimonadales bacterium
CTCCGACGTAGGCCGCAAGAGCGCCGGGATAGAGGCCCGCCAGCACGCCGACCCGATCCACGAGGAGGAACGGCGCAGGACCGGCACCGCTGCTCAGCCGGACCGGCGGGGGCAGCTCGAGGGCGCGGGCCTGCTCCTCGAGCCGCGCCAGGTGAGCCGGAGTCGGCTCGTGGGGGACCAGGACCAGCCGCGCATCGGGTCGGGCGGCGCGCACCGCGCGGAACGCGGGGAGCAGCATCGCCTCGTCCGCCTCCCAGGTGGAACCCGCCACCAGGGTGGGCGCGCCGGAGACCAGTCCGCCGAGGTCGGCCCGCACCGTCACCTCGCGGACCCGCTCGACCGCACTGTCGTAGCGGGGATCGCCGGTGACCTCGATCCGGCTCGGGGCCACGCCAAGCCGCACCAGCCGCTCGGCATCTTCGGTAGCAATTGCCCCGGCGGCCCGGACGGTCTGGTACCCGGGCCGGAGCACCGCGCGAGCCGGCCAGCGCAACCGGCTCGACCAGGGGCTCACCGTCGCAGCGATCATCCCGATCGCGACTCCCCGGGCCGCCGCCCGGGTGGCGAGCTCGGGCCAGAGGTCGAGCTTGGAGAACACCAGGGCCCGGGGTTGCAGCGCATCCAGCGCCGCGTCGCAGTCGCGGGGGAGGTCCCAGGGGAGATAGTCGGTGACATCCACGGGTTGTTCCCGCGCCGCCGGCTCCGCGGATGGGCTGAAGAAGGTGAACGCGATCTGCCAGTCGGGATGGGCGGCGCGCAGGGCCTGGAGCACCGCTCTGGCCTGCAGCCCCTCGCCCACCGAGGGGGCGTGCATCCAGAGGAGCGGCCGGCCCGGGTCGCGCTCCCGGGCGCTCCAGGCGGCCAGGCGGGCCAGCACGCCCTCGCGGCCCTTCCGGGCCGCAGCAGCCTTGGGATGGAAGCGGGAGTAGAGAGGAAGGAGCCCGCGGGCCAGTGCGGCGGCGCACCGGTAAGACAGCGGAGTGGCGGGCATGCGGAAATGTGGACGGCTCGCCGGTCGGGGTCAAAGGAGGCGAGGGTCCGTGTATTTTTCGGGATGCCGCCGGCGCCCGCGTCCTACTGGTCCGCATCCCGCGCCCCCCGCCACAGTCTGGTCTTCGCCCTCCCGCTGCTCCTGCTCTACGAAGCGCTGGCCTTCGCGCTGAGCGGGACCGAGCTGGGCGAAGTTCGCAACGGCGCCGACGTGCTGGTGAAGAGCCTCTTCATCGCGCTGGGAGGCCGCTACGGCGTCGCGGCCTTCACCCTGGTGGTCGCGAGCGTGGGGGGATGGCTGGTCTGGCGGGACCGGCGCGACCATGGCCCGATCCGTCCCGGCGTCTTTCCGGTGATGTTCGCCGAGGCGGTGGTGTACGCCGTGCTGCTGGGCGGAGTGGTCAGTGCGCTCACCTCGCTCCTGCTGCGGGGGCGGCTCGCCCTCATGGCGGGCCCGGGCGATTTCGCGCTGCCGACCCAGGTCATGATCTCCCTGGGTGCGGGGATTTACGAGGAGCTGCTGTTCCGGGTCCTGCTGGTGTCGGGTCTGGCGGCGCTGGCGCGAATGGCCTTCGGATGGCGCCCCCTCGGCGCAGGGATCTTTGCGGCGGTAGCGGGGGCGCTGATTTTTTCGCTGTTTCACTACGTGGGCCCCTACGGCGACAGCTTCACCCTCTCGAGTTTTACCTTCCGCGCCATCGCCGGACTGATCTTCAGCGCCATGTACCTGTTGCGGGGACTGGGTATTACGGCGTGGTGCCATGCGCTCTACGACGTCTTCCTTTCCCTGGCCCGGTAATGCTGGAACCTTCTCCCTCCGGTGTCCGTCAGGATTGGACGCAGGCTGATCTTCCCCAACCTCCGGATTGTGTTCACCTCATGACTCGTTTCGTACTGCGCCTGGTCGCCGCGCTGGCCGGGCTGTACTTCCTTCCCATCGCGCTGACCGGGCAGGCACCCGATCCCTGGGCCGAGCTCTCCCGGCCCCGGACCCGCGCGCCCCAGCCCACCGAAGCGGCGATCACCCCGTCCGACCTGATGACCCGGGTGTTCCTGTTCGCCGATGACTCCATGGGGGGCCGGATTCTGGATTCGCGGGGCAACCTGCTGGGGGTCGAGTACATCGCCCGCGAGCTGGCCCGGCTCGGGCTCGAGCCGGCCGGAGACTCGGGAACCTTTTTTCAGTCGGTCCCGATCGTCACCCGGGTGGTCGATCCGGCCGTTGCGCTTTCGGTGGAAGGCGCTCCGCTCACCCTCTGGGTGGACTTTGCCCCCCGGGACCAGGGCTCCGCCGCGCGCTCGATCGACCGGGTGCCGGTGGTGTATGGGGGCACCTGGGGTGTTCCGGCGTCGCTGATTGCGCCGGAGACCGCGGCGGGAAAACTCGTGGTGCTCTCGCTCGCCCCGGCGGGCTACAGCGGAAACATCCCCGGCACCGCGAACCGGCAGGCGGTGAGCCAGTACTTCGCCGGCGCCGCGGGGATCGCCCTGGCCGGGCTCGACATCATGCCCCCGCTGCTGCTGGGCTTCTATCGCGAGCCGGCGCAGCAGCTCGCCCCGGCTGACGGCACCCCGGTGCCCAGCTTCCTGTACGTAACCCGGCGGGTGGCGGGTCTCCTGCTGGGAGCGCACCCCGACAGCGTCACGGCCGGCGCCGCAGGGCGCCCGCTCGCCGGCTCACCCCGGTTCATCGATCTCCCGCTGCAGTTTCCGGCCCGGAACGTGGTGGCGGTGCTCCGGGGCAGTGACCCGGCGCTCCAGGACGAGTTTGTCGCGCTGGGCGCCCACAACGATCATGTGGGAACCGCGGAGATCGCGGTGGCCCACGATTCGATGTACGTGCTGAATCATCTCTTCCGGCCCGGCGGCGCGGATGATCCGGCTCCGCGGCTCGCGCCGGCCCAGGCGGCGACCCTCCACGCGGCGCTCGCCGACATCCGGCCCCGCACCAGGGGCGCCTCGGCCCGGCGCGATTCGATCTACAACGGGGCGGACGACGATGCCTCCGGCAGCATGGGCCTGCTGGAAATCGCGGAGCAGCTCGCGCACCGGGGATCCCGACCCAGGCGGTCCCTGCTGTTCATCTGGCACGTGGGCGAAGAGCAGGGTCTGTTCGGGTCCGAGCATTTCACCGACCATCCCGGAGTGCCCCGCGCCAAGATCGTGGCCCAGATCAACCTGGACATGATCGGGCGGGGCGGCGCGGAGGATGTGACCGGCACCGCCGCGGGAGGCAGCCGGATCCGCGGGGGGCCGGATTACCTGCAGCTGATCGGATCGCGGCGCCTGTCGACCGAGTTCGGCGACCTGGCGGAAGCGGTGAATCAGGCCAGTGACCGTCCGCTTCAGTTCGACTACGCCATGGACGCCAACGGCCATCCGCAGAACATCTACTGCCGGAGCGATCACTGGAACTACGCCCGCTACGGCATTCCGATCATCTTCTTCAGCACCGGCGGGCACGCGGACTATCACCAGGTGACCGACGAGCCCCAATACCTCGACTACGACCGGCTGGCGCGGGTGACCAGGCTGGTGGGATCACTGGCCGAGCGGGTGGCCGATCTGGATCACAGGGTAGTAGTGGATAAACCGGTTCCTGGCGCGGGGGGAGTTTGTCGGCAATAGAGTGATCAGTGGTCAGTGGTCAGTGGTCAGTGGTCAGTGGTCAGTGGAAGGTGGTGATTGGACAGTAAGGCGGTAGGCTTGCACCAGCCGTCCAGCCGTCCAGCCGTCCAGCCGTCCAGCCGTCCAGCCGTCCAGCCGTCCAGCCGTCCTACCGTCCAACCACCTTGTCAATCTCCTCCCCCGCCGCGAGCAGCCGATCCACCGTCTCTCCGATCTCCCCCGCGGCGGCGAGGTCGGCAGTGATGCGGTCCACGCTTCCCGCGCCGGCCCGGAGCCGCAGCAGGTCGAGCCGGATCGTCTCGAGGGCGGCCACCGATTCGCTGAGCCGGATCCGGGCCAGATCCCGGGCGGCGGCGAGGTCGGTGACCAGCTTGTCCCGATGGACCGGCGCCGCTCGGGGGGCGGCGCCCTGCCCGGCTTCGGCCAGGGACTGTTCCAGCTCCTCGATCCGGGCTCGCACGCTCCTCGCCTGCTGCTCCAGCCGCCTCAGCACCTCGGGAAGTCCGGGCAGCGCAGCCCGGATGGCCGGGGGCAGCTCGGCATAGAGGTCTTCCGCCGCGAACGCGAGAGCCAGCTCGGTGGGCCGGTGGGTGCCACCGGCCGCCGCGCGGGGAGCGAGTCCGGCGCTCGCCACCTTGAAGAGCCAGCGGCCGAAGCGGCTGCTCCAGTATTTGATCCGCCGTTCCCCAGTGACATCGCGGCGGCGCTGGTCCAGCAATGATCCCACCGCCCAGAGGCCCACCCCGCCGACGACCAGCAGCGGCGCCACCG
>DATFGC010000507.1:0-5034 GCA_035249765.1 Gemmatimonadales bacterium
TCGCTGCTCCTGCATCCCGACGGCATGGTGGCTCACGGAATCTGGGGAATCCCATCCGGGACGAGCACCACCACGGACTTTACCATCAACACCGGAACCGGCTCCTGTGCACTTCTCAAATACAACGCCGAAACCGGCGCACCGGTACAGGTGACCGCGGGAACCAATGGAAGCGGGAAGCGGACCTGGCTGATCGAATCGGCCGGCTCCCATGCCGCCGGGTGTTACGTCTTCCAGAGCGGCAGCCACGTGTGGGACGGACAGCAGTGGATCGTTCCGTTGCGGATCACCGTGACGGCCCGCTGAGGAGGGGCGATGCGACCGAGCCGAAGCATCGGGTTGCTCTGCATCCTTGGATACGCCTGCTCCAGCACCTCGGAGACGGCCCCCAATCCGCCCCCGCCTCCGCCTCCGCCTCCAGCCCCGACCCCGGTGGTCCAGGCCATTCGGCCGTCGAGCGCCGGGGCCGGGACCACCTCCGAGTTCCGGATTCAGGGGAGTGGGTTCGAGCCGGGCATCCAAGTCACCTTCTCGAGGACCGCGCCTGAACCGGGCTTCAGCGCGACCACGCTCAGTGTCACCAACGAGGAGGTGCGGGTTAGGGTCAGCATCGCTCCGCTGACGGCCTACGCGGCCTACAATGTCATCGCGACCAATCCGTCGGGGCGTCAGGGTAAGGCGAATGAGATTCTGCTGGTCGATGAAGTACCGGCCATCGAGCTGGCCACACCGGGTTCCCGGGGCGTGGTGACCGTCGTTCTTCCCAGCGGGGTGGCGTTTGGGGTTGGCTCGGGAGGCTGTTTGGCGGAGGATGTCGGTCTGCCCGCCACCTGGAGCGCCGCCGGGCAATTCTCCTTCATAGCGGCCCCCGGCAGCGCAGGATGCTCGATCGCTCCGCTCCGCGCCATCGGATCCGAGCTGCTCGGGCGAGGTCAGCCCGCCGATCAGAACCTGTCGGCGTCTCCCTTGTCCTGGAGCGCGCTGGGGCAGGGAGGAGTGCAGGTCTTTCCGGTCAGCCAGCCTCCGGTCGGGCAGCGATTCAATTTTGACAACATTGGAGCGAGCGGACTCTACCTGGGACACGCCACCGATACGACCGATCCAGGCGGGAAGCGCCTATTCCCCTTCGTGTGGAGCCAGGCAAGTGGGTGGACTCAGCTGCGGATGCCCCCCGGCGTCCCATCCTGCACTCTGAGTGATGCGAACTCCGGGGGCGAGATCGTGGGCTGGTGCACTCCGCTCACCCAGATCACCGCGGTCTACTGGTCCGGCCCCCTCGCCGATCCGGTTCTGCTGCCCCTACCCCCGGGCGCAACCGGTGGGAGTGCCTACGGAATCAACGAGGGCGGGGTCATAGTCGGGACCGCCGGCCGGGCAGTTCGGTGGACCCCGGCAGGCGCGGGATGGACGCTCGACCTGCTTGGGGATCCTGGGGAGGCATCATCAGCCAACTACATCAATTCCGGCGGTTGGATCGCGGGCACCGTCGGGATTCGGGCCGCGCTCTGGAGTCCGGCCGGCCGACTCCGGCTGCTGGGGAGGCTGGAGCAGAATCAAGTCTGCGCGCCGGGAGCGCTGACCCAGACCGACGGCGCCACGCCGCCCTTGCTCGGCGGTCGGTGTTTCCGGGCCGGAAACGTGGTCATGCGGCCGGTACTGTGGAGGCCGTGATGCGGTGAGATGTGAGATGTGAGATGTTAAAAGGGCCTCCTAGGTTTCACGTCTCACGTCTCAGGTCTTACGTCTTCCGTGTTACTTCTTACCGCTCTTTGCCTCCTCCCAGAGGTTGTCCAGCTCCTCCAACCCGACGCGGTGCATCTCCATCCCCCGCTCGGCCGCGAGCCGCTCCACTATTCTGAATCGTTCCGCGAATCGGGTGTTGGCCCGGTCCAGCGCGGGACCGGGATGCACCCCGACCTTCCGGGCGAGATTCACCACGGAAAACAACAGGTCGCCGATCTCGTGATCCACTCGCTCGGGTGACGTCTCCGCTTCCACCTCGGCCAGCTCCTCCCGCACCTTTGCGGCGGGGCCCGACGCGTCCGGCCAGTCGAAGCCGACCCCGGCGGCGCGCTCCTGGAGCCGCTGGGCCATCAGCAGCTCGGGCAGCGACGGGGGCAGCCCGTCCAACACGCCGCCGGTGCGCTCCCGCCGCTTGAGCATTTCCCACTGTTCCTTCGGCCCGAGGTCGAACAGGTGGGGATGCCGCCGCTTCATCTTGGCTTCGAGGTCGGTCGCGACGTCGTCGGCAGTGAACTCGCCCAGCTCCTCCGCCAGGACCAGCTGCCAGGCGAGGTGCAGCAGCAGATCGGCCACCTCATGACGGATCGCCGCCGGCTCGGCCCCGGCTAGCGCCCGGTCCAGCTCGTGGACTTCTTCGATCAAATAAGGCCGCAGGGTCTCGCGGGTCTGGATCCGGTCCCAGGAACAGCGGATTCGCAGGTCCCGAACCATGGCGACCGCGCGTCCAAGCGCTGAATTCTCTTGCATTTAGCCTCCAGGGCCGGTATTCTATCCGGTGCCGTGACCAAGTCAAATCCGCCCGTCTCGGATCGGGCCTGGCTCGATGTGGACCTCGCGGCGCTCCTTCGCAATGCCCGCCATTTCCAGCTCCGGATCGCCGCGCCGCTCCTCCCCATGGTCAAGGCCAACGCCTACGGTCTGGGCGCCGTTCCGGTGACCCGCGCCCTCGAAACGGTGGATCCCTGGGGTTACGGCGTCGCCACCGCGACGGAAGGCGCGGAGCTCCGGCGAGGCGGGATCACCCGTCCCATCGTGGTCTTCACTCCGCTCTCCCCCGGCGGAATCGACGCCCTGAAGAGCCACCAGCTCATTCCGGTGATCGGCGACTTCGACGCCCTCGACGCCTGGACCGCTCAGCATGGCGGTGACTTCCACGTGGAGATCGACACCGGGCTCTCCCGGGCCGGCTTTCGCTGGCGCGACCCCGAGCTGGTTTCGGCGCTGGGCGCCCGGCTCGCCGCGGCCCCGGGATGGCAGGGGATCTTCACCCATTTTCACTCCGCCGACACCGACCCGGCCGCTACCCGGGAACAGGCCGAGCGATTCGAAGCGGTGCTGGCCGCGCTGCCGCGCCGGCCCCCCCTGGTGCATCTCAGCGCCAGCGCCGGGGCACAGGACGGCTCCGGGTACGGCGGCGATCTGGCCCGGCCGGGCATCTTCCTCTACGGCGGTCGGGCCGGCACCCTCACCCCCGAGCCGGTCGCCCGGCTCTGTGCGCGGGTCATCGCGCTTCGGCGTCTCAGAGCGGGCGATACCGTGAGCTACGGCGCCACGGCAACCGTCGAATCCGACACGACCATCGCGACCCTGGCCATCGGGTACGCCGACGGGATGCCCCGCACCCTGGCGAGCCTCGGCCTGGTCGAGCTCAACGGCGCGATCCTCCGGATCATGGGCCGGGTGACCATGGACATGCTGATGGTGGACGCTGGGGATGCTGCGGTGGGGCTTGGTGATGCAGGCATCCTGTTCGGGGGTCGGGTCTCGCTGGACGATCAGGCGGCGCGGGCCGGCACCATCTCCTACGAGCTGCTGACGTCGATTTCGCCGCGGGTGGAGCGGCGCTACGGGGATCTCTCATGAATCCGCATTTCGCATCGCTGATACTCGGGCTCGCCCAGCAGGCCGAATCCGCCATGCAGGGGAACCTGCCTCCCGGGGCCGAGCAGCTGGGCGCTCAGGCCAGCGCGCGGCAGATCGCCCAGACCCTGATCGACACCCTCGGGATGCTGGAGACCAAGACCCGGGGTCAACTCGATCCCGACGAGCAGCAGCTGCTGACCCAGGCGCTCACCTCGCTCCGGATCCGTTACGTGCAGAGCGGGAGCCACTGAGTGGCCCGGCGCGCCGCCATCGTGGTGCTGGACGGGCTGGGCATCGGCGCGGCGCACGATGCCGCCGCCTACGGCGACGACGGCAGCAACACCCTGGGTAACGTCCTGGCCCGCGCCCGGGGAATCGAGCTGCCCAACCTCGTCAGGCTCGGTCTGGGGAATTGCGCCCCAGTCCCTCTCGCCCCCAATCCCCAACCCCTGGCGGCTACCGGCACCGCCCAGCCGGCGAGCGCGGGCAAGGACAGCACTACCGGGCACTGGGAGCTATGCGGGATCGTGCTACAGCAGGCTTTTCCGACCTACCCCGAGGGGTTCCCCGCGCCGCTGCTGAAGGAGTTTTCCCGGCGCACCGGGCGCGGGATCCTTGGGAATCACGCCGCCTCGGGCACCGCGGTGATCGAGCGCTACGGGGCCGAGCACCAGGCCACGGGAAAATGGATCGTCTATACGTCGGCCGACAGCGTCTTTCAGGTGGCGGCCCACGAAGAGACCGTGCCACTGGCCGAGCTCTACGCCGGCTGCACGGTGGCCCGGGAGATTCTGGCGCCGCCCCACGGAGTTTCCCGGGTGATCGCCCGCCCCTTTCTCGGATCCCCGGGCGCCTACCTGCGAACCCCCAACCGAAAGGACTTTAGCCTCGAGCCCCCTGGACGCACCCTGCTGGATGAATGCAAGGGGTTGGGGGTTGGGGTTTGGGGAGTGGGGAAGGTGGACGACCTTTTTGCCGGCCGGGGAATCACAAGCACCCATACCGCGACAAACGCCGAGGCCTATCGCCTCATTCGAGAGGGGTTGGGAGTTGGGGGTTGGGGGTTGTTGCTGGCCAATGTGATCGAATTCGACCAGAGCTGGGGTCACCGCAACGACGTGCCAGGGTTTCTGGCCGGATTGGAGGAGCTGGACCGGGCTCTGCCCGCTCTCCTCCAGGCGTCTCAACCGGAAGACCTGATTATCTTTACGGCGGACCACGGGAACGATCCAACCACCCCGTCCACCGATCACGCGAGGGAGCGGGTCCCGGTTCTGGTGTACGGTCCGCAGGTGCGGGCCGTCTCCGTCGGGGAACGGCGGACCTTTGCGGATGTGGGGCAGACGGTCGCCGAGTTTCTCGGGGTGGCTCCGCTTGCGGCCGGCACGTCTTTCCTCCGCGAGGTCTGGAGTGGCTGATCGCCTGGTC
>DATFGC010000508.1:0-5887 GCA_035249765.1 Gemmatimonadales bacterium
TTGCGACCAAGGATGGCCACCAGATCATTCTGGACGAAGAACACAACGAGATCGAGATCAAGCATCCCGGCAACGGCAGCATCAAGATCAGCGACGGCGAGATCAGCCTGACTCAGGGCAACTCGTCCATCACGCTCTCGAACACCGAAATCAACATGAACGACGGCATGGTGAAGGTGACGACCGCGGGAGTGAGCTTCGTGAACGACCAGATCAAGTTCGGCGCCTGACGATGCCGTCTCCGATCCTCACCACCTCGAGCACCGTGATGTGCACCCACGGCGGGTCGGCCACCCTGCAGCCGGGCACGCCGCTGGTGAAGGTGCAGGGGGCCCAGGCGCTGCTCGAATCGGAGATCCACTCCGTGGCGGGCTGTCCGTTCACGATTCCAGGCAAGGGCCCCCAGCCGTGCACCACCATCCGGTGGTCACTGGGGGGCATGCAGACCAAGGTCAGCCAGATCGGCGTCCTGCTGCAGACCAGCATCGGGATCTGTTACAGCTCCGAGCAGATCCCCCAGGGCACCGCCATCGTCGCGCAAGTGCAGTCGGTGGCGCAAGGCACATGAGCAACCCCCTGGGAGCGCACCTCGCCTTCCCCTTCCGGGTGGGCCCGGACGGACGGACCGTCCCGGCCGCGACGACCGCCGAGCACGTGCGCGGCGAGCTGATCCAGCTGCTGCTCACCGCCCTGGGAGAGCGCCCCTTCATTCCGGAGCTGGGCTGCGGACTTCGCGCCATGGTCTTCGAGCCGGCGTCCGAGGTGGTGGAGAGCCTGACCCGGGCCCGGATCACCGAGGGCATCACCCGGTGGCTGGGCCACCGGCTGGTGCTCGAGCAGCTCGAGGTGGAGTTCCGCGACGAGACGATCGAGGTCACGGTGAAGTACCGCATCAACGGCGAGACCGACAGCCGGGTAGTGCGCTTCCAGCGGACCGGAAGGTAGGCATGCAGCTCATCGACGCCGACGCCCGCCTCCATCGCGCCACCGCGTTGCTGGACAATGTGGTGATCGGCGGCGCGCCGGCGCCGCACAACGGGGTGCGATCCGTCCTGGTGACTCTCCCCTCCGCCGCTCCGGGACAGGCCCAGCTCGAGCTCAATTTCTTCAACCCGCACGTGCTCCCCGCCATTCTGACCGATATCGCCACCGGGCCCGCCGCGGGGCGGGCCACCCGGATCGCCCGGATTTTCCCGCTGCGGGGCGGACACCGGCTCCGGGCCGGCACCGGGGTGGGCCAGGTGCGCGTCGTCGACGTGCTGCCCGGCCTCAATGGGACCAGTCTCCGGCTTCAGGTGGCGCCGATCGGCGACTATTCCACGTACACGCTGCAGGTGGAGTTCGCCCGGGTCGATCCCTTCCTCAGCGCCATCGACTTCAAGTTCCGGCCCGGGTGCTTTACGCACCCGTGCGCCTGTGCTCCGGACCATCGCGCGGCACCGGATCAGCCGATCATCGATTACCTCGCCAAAGATTACGGGTCGTTCCGGAGCACGCTGATGGGGGCGATGCAGGAGCGGGTGCCGGGCTGGGCCTTCTCCAGCGAGGTCGATTTCGATCAGGTCCTGATCGATCTCTTCAGCGCCGCAGGAGACGAGCTGAGCGATTTCCAGGACCGGGTGATGAACGAGGCGTATCTCGGCACCGCCCGGAAACGAGTGTCGGTCGCGCGGCACGCCCGGTTCATGGACTACCACATTCACGAGGGGAATCAGGCGACGACCTGGGTCGCGCTCACCGCCACCGCCGCATTCGATCTGCCGGATCCGTTCGTAGTATGGACCGGCGAGCCCCGCCTCGCGGAGGGGGCGAGTGTCTTCGCCTGGATGCGGGAGCGCAAGCACGGCAAGATCGTCTCCCCCCGTCGTCGGGTCGACCCGCTGCTGAACGCAATCCGGCTTCACACCTGGACCGGCGCGAGTCTCGGGCTCCCAGCCGGCAGCACCGGCGCGGATCTCCGCTTCGTCCTGCAGGCCGACGCCAACCGGTTTGCCGCCCTGGTGCACGAAACCCGGTTGGACCAGCCGCACCTCCGCGTCCTCCTCCTTCAGGAGCACCGGAATCCACTGACCGGCAGCACGACCGATGCGGATCCCGAGAAACGCCAGCTGCTCCATCTGCTTCCCGGGACGGCGGGCGCGGAGGTGATTGCTGATCCGGTCGACGGGGTGTGGGTCGTCAGGGTGCGGTGGGAGCCCACCGACGCGCTGCGGCATACCTACTGCTGCGCCGTGCATTCCATACCCCAGGCGCCTCCGCCCTCGGCCTGCGGTCCGGATCCGACTCAGCCGGTCGGGCACGGACCGGTCGATTCCGACGAGATCGCCCTCTTTCACGGCAACCTGGTGCCGGTTGCGCACGGGCGCCCGATCACGGTGACCTTCGAGGAGGCCGGCACCGACCTCCCACCGGACCAGGACGATCCCCGAATTCTCGACCCGGCCGGGGCAAAGCTCTATACCCCTCTCGCCTACTTCCGCCACTACGAGCGTATCTGCCGGAACAGAGGACCGGTCGCCGAGGACTGTGCCTGCAGGGAAGGGTCGCCGCAATCCGGTGCCCTGGAGCCCATTGCAGTCCGTGCTGCGCTTCCGGTGCGGCCGCTGGCGTATCGGGCGACTCCTCAGGGCGGAGACGTCCCGGCCCGATCGACCGCCCGGGTCGAAGTCGCAGCGCCGGGCGTGCCGCGCAACGACTGGGACGAGGTCCCCAGCCTGGTCCACAGCGATACGTCTGACGAAAACGGGGATCATTTCGTCACCGAGACCGACGAACTCCGCTGGAGTATGCTCCGCTTCGGCAACAACGACAACGGCCGGTGGCTGCCCGATGGCGCCACCATCACGGTCAGCTGTCAGGTCGGCGACGGGCTGGCAGGCAACATCGGATCGGACTCCCTGGTCCGGTGGGATGCCCAGGACCCGGCCCTCCAGTTCCTGGACGGCTGCTGGAACCCCTTCGATGTCCGGGACGGACGGGGACCGGAGCGGATTCCGGAGATCCTGCGATCGGCTCCCGAAGCGTACCGGGCCCGACAGCTGCGCGCCGTGACGCTGGCCGACTATATCACGCGAGCCGAAGAGGTCCCCGGCGTCGCCAAGGCGGTGGCACGGTATGCCTGGACTGGAAGCTGGCGGACCGTGCGCATCGCGGTGGACCCCGCCGGCACCCCGGATCTCTCCCTCGAGCTCCGGCGGCGGGTACTGGGGCATCTCGAGGCGGTGCGCCTGATCGGGGAGGACATCGAGCTGCGCGCCGCCCTGCCGGTGCCGCTTGCCGTGACGGTCGTGCTGTGCGTATCGCCGACGCACTGGATCGAGGATGTGCGGATGGCATTGGAGGACGAGTTCACCGACAGCTATACAGGCGATGGACGTCGCGGATTCTTCCATCCCGACGAATGGACCTTCGGCCAGCCGATCCACAAGAGCCAGCTCGCCGGCCGGGTGCACCAGGTCGCCGGCGTCGAGCACCTGATCTCGATCCGGCTCGAGCGGTACGAGCAGGCGACGCTCGGCACCACCGATGCCGAAGCCCTCGACGTGCGGACCGAAGAGATCATCCTGGTGCGGAACGACCCGGACCACCGCGAGCTCGGCTTCATCGATTTTGTGCTGCACGGGGGACGCCAGTGAGAGAGCCCGGCGATGAGTGAGAAGCCCGGCACCTGCGTGGAGCCGCTCGCCTTTCCGCGGCGGATCGAGAACCGGCCCGGTCTCGATCGGGTGGCCTATCGCATCGGCACCTTCGCGGATTTCCGCGACATGCTGCTCCGCCGGATCAATGTGACCCCCGAACTCGCGGCCTGGACTCACCGCACCGCTGACGATCCCGGCATCGCCCTGCTCGAGAGCGCCGCAATCGTGGCCGATGTGCTGACGCTCTACCAGGAACGCTACGCCAACGAGGCCTGGTTGCGAACCGCGACCTGGCGGGAGAGCGTCGCCGACCTGGTGCGATTGCTCGGGTACCGGCTGTCCCCCGGTCTCGGAGGGCGGGCAACCTTTGCGGTTGTGGCAAAGGGGACTCTGCCCCTGCAGCTCTCCGCCCGCTTCCCCATCAAGGCCGACCTCGCGGACGTTCCCGATCCCGCCGACTTCGAGACCAGGGAGCCGCTCACGGCCTATCCGCACTTGAGCCGCTTCCGGATGTACCGGCCCCGCCAGTACGCCGGCTCGATCCCTCTCGGCGCTACACGCTTCGAGATCGAGGCGGTGGCCGGGAACGCAGCCCCTGCCGCCATCCAGGCGCTGGAGCTCAAGAAGGGCGACAAGCTGTTCCTTGTCCCGCCCCCGCAGCCCTGGTTCTCGTCAGGAGGTCTCGGAGCGCCCCAGGAGAGCGGCCAGATCGTCGTCGTGTCCAAGGTTACCGATGTGCTGGACCGCCGCATCGTCGAGATCGAAGGATCCCTGTCGCGGGCGTGGCCTCGCCCGGTTGCCGCATACCGGGTGAATCGAACCTTCCGCCACTTCGGTCATAACGCGCCGGCGAAGAAGGTGAGCGCAACCCCCGCCACCGGCACCATCACCGGCTCGAGTCAGAGCAATATCGACTTTGTCCGGCACCCCTACCACGACTGTATCTGGTCCGGCTACGACGGCAGCCTCCCGGCGGCGCGGGTGCCGCTCGATCAGGAGGTTTCCGACCTCTCCGTCGGTGGTGCGGTCGTCATTCAGATGCCCGTGACGGCGTCCACCGCCAGCAGCCGCACGGTGCTGACCCTGGTCCGGACCATCGGGACCGTCTCCGCCGGACCCGCCGCCTTCGGCAACCTCAGCGGAGCGTCGACGTTTCTCGATCTGACCGCGCCCCTGCTTTCCAACGCGGGTCTCTCCCTGGACGCGGACATCCGCGAATTCAGAATCCACGAAGTCACCAGCCCCGCGCTGCAGCTCCGCCCGGCGGCAGGTTTCCCGAGCTCCTCCGATCCCTTGAGTTTCTTCGGCACGCAGGCGGAGGCCGTGGTCCTGGCCGGCCGTGCGCTGGCGCTGGTCGGGGAAGATGGCCGCGAGCTGCACCTCACCTGCACCGCGACGCCCTCGGCGTTTGTCCTCGCGGCCGGGGCCGCTGATGTCGCGCGGATGTGGCCGGTGTCTCTCGACCGCCCGCTGGCTCCGTTCACCCTCGCCGAATTCGAGGAGACTGCGCCGCGGGTCACGGTCTATGGCAACCTGGTGGAAGCCACGCAGGGAAAGACGGCCAACGACCTGGTCCTCGGAAGCGGGGATGATGCCGCCGCCTTTCAGACATTCAAACTGCCCAAATCGCCGCTCACCTTCCACCTGGCAGCCGGCGTGACCCCGCCCGAAGTCCCGGCGCTCGAGCTGTACGTGGATGGCCGTCTCTGGACCCAAGTCGACACCCTGTTTGGTCAGGCGCCCGACGCCGAGGCCTACATCGTCCGGGAAGGCGCGGACGGTTCCCACTTCGTGCAGGGAGGCGACGGCCGCACCGGCCGCAGATTCCCTACCGGGATCAACAATGTGGTCGCGACCCTCCGGGCCGGCTCCGGCGCCCACGGTCCGATCAAGCCCGGGGTCTCGCCCACCGCCGGCACTACACCGCCCGGACTGGACACCATCCGGATGATCGGCGTAGTAGCCGGAGGCTCAGACCGCGAGGCAGCTGACAAGGCCAAGGAGGCCGCCCCCGGGAAGGTGCAGGGCCTCGGGCGCCTCGTGAGCATTCGAGACTACGAAACCGAGACGCTTGCCATCCCCGGGGTCGTCGCCACGTCGGCGTCATGGGACATCCGGGACGGAGTGCCGACCCTGACGCTGAAGGTGCTGCTGGCCGGCGGTCGCGAGGCCGAGTTCGAGCAGATCCGCCAGACCATTGCCGGCTACCAGCGTTGCCGCGGGCCGGACCGGTTCGCGCTCCGGGTCGA
>DATFGC010000509.1:0-9135 GCA_035249765.1 Gemmatimonadales bacterium
TATTGGCCCGGTAGTTGACCTCGGAGGGGGTGATTCGGTGCCCCTTGCCGTGCCGGGGAAGGAACACCAGCCCGATCCCGTCCGCTTCACCGCTCAGCAGCTCTTCCGAGGGCGCACCGAAGGGACCGATGACCTTCTCCCAGCGGGGGTGCTCGAGCCACTCGATATCGTAGAGTCCGCTGCCTCCGATGATCCCCAGAATCATGCGCGTCAAACTATCGCGCCGGGCTCCCCGCCGCCATGTTTCTCCCGATGGAAATCCCCGAGCCGGGTCCCCGGGTACCCCGTCGCGGCGGCGCGCTCCGCGCCGCGCTTGGCCGTATGATGCTGCGGGTGCTGGGCTGGCGGATCGGCCCCGGGCTTCCCGACCTGGCCAAGGCGGTCATCATCACGGCGCCGCATTCGTCGAACTGGGATTTCCCGGTCGGGATCGCGGTGGTCTTCGCGCTGCGCCTCGATGTGCGCTTCGTCGGCAAGGTGGAGCTCTTTGGTGGTCCCCTCGGTCCCCTGATGCGATGGCTCGGCGGCCTGCCGGTCAACCGCAAACACCCGGTCGGCCTGGTAGAGCAGACCGTGGCGATGTTCAGGGGGCGGGAGGCCCTGCTCCTGGCGGTAGCACCCGAGGGCACCCGGAAGCCGGTGGCACGATGGAAAAGCGGATTCCATCGCATTGCGGTAGCGGCAGGAGTCCCGATCGTGCCCGGCTACTTCGACAACAAGCACAAGGTGGTGGGGTTCGGAGCGCCGTTCCACCCGACCGGCAATGCCGAGGCGGATATCACGGCGCTCCGCGCCTTCTACGCGCGGTTTCTCCGGCGCGACGGGCGGCTTACGGCTTCGTAGGCGCTCCCGGCGGCGGGGGAAGTGGAATGTCCGAGCTGAACATGTCCCGCACCGACTTCCAGCTCCCGTCGCTCTGCTTGCGCCAGATCTCCAGATACTTCCCCGAGTCGGCGATGGCGGGGGCTCCCGGCGGGCTCATGGTCATGGTGTAACGGCCCCGGACATACGCCAGCTCGGCGGTGCCCTCCACCTCCTCGGTCCGGAGCTCGAAGGCGGTGATCGGGGGGAAGGTCTTGAACATCGCCTCGATCGCCCCATGACCGGTGACCGCCGGAGCATTGGGCGGCAGCACGATGGCGTCGTCGGAGTAGTAGTCCCTGGCCAGGGCGGCGAAGTCGTTCGCGAGCGCATGCCGGACGAACACCCGGGACGTGGAATCGATGGCGGCCTTGTCGGCGTCGCTGAGACCGGCGGGAGGAGCGGGCTGGCAGGCGGCCAGCACGGCAAAGCCGAGCAGGGCCGGCAGACGAACGGCACGCATGAGGGCTCCGGAGGAATGGGGAGGCGGGAACCTATCGTCTCATCCGGGGGCGTCAACCCTCCGGCACCACGTGCCCGGCCCGGGCCAGACGCTCCCTGGCCCAGGCCATCACGGCAGGCGAGGCGCCCCGCTCGGCGGGATGGTGCACCCGCCACCGGGCGATGGAGAGCTCGTGGTCGTCGTGGCTCATCTTGCCGGCTGCCAGGGATCCGGGATCCCCGATGCCCGGCGCCCGGTCCAGCGGCACGGCGTAGTCGCAAGCCGCGCCCGGGGCGGAGAGCGGGGAACCGCAGACCGTGCATTGAGGCATGCTGGATACTACGCAGGTGAGCGGTAAGCGGTAAGCGGGAACACTCCCGGCTCACTGCTTACCGCTCACCGCTCACCGCTCACTGCTCACCGCTCACTGCTCACTGCTCACAGAGCGGAGCTCTTCACTGCAATTTCCCGGGGCCGGGCCCGCTCCGCCTTGGGCAGCGTAACGGTCAGGACCCCATGCTCCACCTTGGCATCGATCCGGTCCGGATCCACGCTGCTGGGGAGGGTGAACATCCGCTCGAACCGGCCGTAGGAGCGCTCATAGCGGTGCCACCGCTCGCTCTTCTCCTCGGCCACCTGCTTCTTCTCGCCCTGAATGGTCAGCACCTGGTTTTCCAGGCTGAGCTTCACATCCTCGGGACGCACCCCGGGGAGCTCGACCACGATGCGAAGGTTCTCCTTGTCCTCGAACACGTCGCACGAGGGCGTCCATGCCGACGCGAGCGTCCCCCCGTTCCATTCGCCGCCAAATGCTTCGTCCATCATCCGGCTCAGGCGGTGGAGATTGGAATAGACGTCCGGGGCGGACTGGGCCGACCGGCGAGTTGTGGTGAGAAACATCCTGTCCTCCTCGGTTGAAGGGTTATGGGCCTCGGGAAATCCGAGCCCTTCAGGAGGGGGACGTTGCAGCCGGCATGCCCGTGCCACAGCGGTTTTTCGGTCAGATTGGCAAATCGGCCGGCAGACTGGAATCGAGACTCTGTCGGAATGACCGATGAGCGGATAGTGGTCAGTGGCCACTGGTCAGTGAAAACCCACTGACCACCTGACCACTAGGCCCCCAGCGGCTCCCGCTGGTACTGGCGCTTGAGCCCGGGGTGGCGCTTGGCCAGATACACGCTCATCGCGATCAGGGACAGGGTGTTGGCTGCCAGGACCGACCACCAGGGAAAAATGTTGCTGGTCCCGGTGAACAGCGCGAAGGTCACCATGAAGAAAAACAGCTCGAACACCACGGCGACGATCATCAGCCCGAATCGGACCAGCGGGGAATACATGGCCAGGTGCACCATGTGGGTGACTGCGATCCCGAACCCGATGAAAGCGCCGATGTGCAGAAGCGTATACGCCACGATGGGCCCGGTCTGCACCGGGGTGATGACCGGGTTGGGATTGTTGAACAGGATGACCTGCCCGAGCACGCTGGGCGTCGCGAACATGCGGCCCTGAATGACGTCGATGATCAGAAACCACCCGGCGACCGCCGCCGCGCCTACCAGACCGGTAAAGATCCCTTCGCGGAGCAGATCATGGCGGTGCTGGAGCGGCATGGACCCTCCTCTGTCAGGTCCCCTGTAGGATGCCGCACCCCGGAGGATCTCACAACCCCTCAAATACTCTCCCAGTCCCGTGACAGCCGGGCCAGGTGCCCGGAGGCGCCCAGGGCCCGCAGCGCGACCGTGGCCACATCCCGGGAGGCGACAGCTTCGGTGTGCCGACCCAGCGCCTTGAGGGCGAGCGCGGCCAGGGACCGGGCCTGCGCCGCCAGAACGGCCAGCTGGGCGTCGGCCGCCCGGGCCTGCACCAGCGCGGCACGGCGATGGGCCTCGCCCGGGTCCCCGGAGTGGAGCGCAATCACCGCCAGGAGTCGCTCCGCCTCGAGCCGGTGCGGCTCGTTGCCTTCATCCCCGGCCAGTCGCTCGGCTAGCACGATGTCCTCGCGGGCATCCTCCAGAGCGCCGCATGCGATCCGGAGTTCCGCCCGCCCCAGCAGGGTGAGGGCCCTCAACCCGCCCTCGCCAACCAGCTCAGCGCTCTCGACCGCACGCTGACTGGCTTCCCTGGCTGCGGCCTGCGCGCCGGCCGTGTGGAGCTCGAGAGCCAGATTGTGACAGGTCTCCGCGATCCCCCGCGTGTCACCCAGCATCTCGAAGACTTCGAGTGCCCGCTGGTAATACCCGCAGGCAATCCCCGGCTCTCCCCGCAGGCTCGCGACATTGCCGAGATTGTTTGCCCCTCGCGCAGTAAACCGCGCCCGCCCATGATGCTCCGCCAGGTCCGCTACGGCGGTGAAGTGCTTGTCGGCGTCCTTGATCTTCCCCCGCTCGAAGGCGATCGCACCGAGCAGATTGGTCGCCTCGAGCAATCCATCCACATCGTCGGCGCTTTCGAAAGCCGCCCGGGCCGACGTGGTGAGCCGGGCGCTGACTTCGAACTCGCCGATCCGGGCGGCGGCCTGGGCGGCCAGCAACCGGAACTGCGGGGTAGCCGAGCCGGTAGAGTCGGCAGATTGAAAATAGAGAGCCAGCGCTTCCCGGAACCGGCCCGACTGGACCAGACCCCGGAGCGGCGCGTGCTCGATATCCCGGCCCTGCGCATGCTGCGTCATGCCGTCTTAATGAGCAACCCCCGTGCCCAATGTCCTCGGCTGAACAATTCAGCTACATGCAATACAGGAAAATGCTGATAAGTATATGTGAATAAATATGTTAACTATACTGCAACCGATGGAAGTAGCGTACAAAAATGGATGTCGGAGGCGGGGAGGCGCTACGGATTGGTGCGGGTCTGCAGCGGAGCATTTTCGGTCGGAAGGCCGGTCTTGGACCACTCCCCGAACCCGCCGGCAACATTGCTCACCTCAAGGTGACCGGCTGACTGAAGCAGGCTCGCGGCGATCGCGGACCGTCCCCCACCCTGGCAGTGGACTGCGATGGGCTGATCCTCCGGCAGCTCCGGAAGCCGGTCGGCCAGCTCGGCCAGCGGAATGTGCACCGCGCCCGGGATGTGTCCGGCGTCCCACTCGTTCCGTCCTCGCACGTCCAGCACCACAAGACCCCCGCGCTTCTGGGCCAGATCGGTCACCGACATCTGGGCTACCTGCCCGACCGGGCGTCCTTCCTGACGCCAAAGGGCGAGCGCCTCGGCACCGAAATAGCCGCTGACCCGGTCCAGTCCGATCATCAGGAGGCTCTGCACGATTCGCTCGAGCATCCCGGCGCGAGCGGCGTCGACCAGCAGGTAGAAATCCCGCTGGTAGGAAAGCAGCGAGCCGGCCCAGGTCGTAAAGCTCTTGTTGTAGGGGATATTCAGTGTGCCCGGAATGTGACCGGTGCCGAAATCGGCGGCAGGGCGGGTGTCCACGATGGTGGTACCGGAGGCGAGCAGCGCGGGAAGCCGGTGCTCGGCCACCCGCTCGGGCAGCGCGATCGCTCCGAGAATCGGGGGACCGTCCCGGTTCACCTGCTTCATCTGACCGAAGTAGCGGGGCGGCTCCGGCTGCCCCTCGAGAACCCGCCGAACGAATTCCTCTTCGTCGGTTACCTCGAAGGCCCAGTTGAACCGGCGCTCGTACCCCACGGTGGACTGGGGCACCGCGCTCATGCCCTTGCCGCAGGCGCTTCCGGCCCCATGCCCGGGCCAGATCTGGAGATGATCAGGAAGAGTCTTGAACCATTCGAGGCTGTGAAACAGCTGCCTCGCGCCGGTGTCGGCGGTCCCGGCGCGGTGCGCCGCCTTCTCCAGGAGATCGGGCCGGCCCACGTCGTTCACGAACACGAAGTCGCCGGTGACGATGCCCATCGGCTCGTGGGCCGCGGCGGTGTCGCTCACCAGGAACGAGAGATGCTCGGGGGTATGTCCCGGCGTGTGCACCGCCCGGAGCTCCACCTGGCCGACCCGGAAGGCGTCCCGATCGGCGAGGAGCACGACCCCGCGCTCCCGGCCAAACTGGTATTGCCATTCCGGCGGACCCGCCGCCGACAGGTACATGGTCGCTCCGGTGCGGGCGGCGAGCTCCCGGGTGCCCGAGACGAAATCGGCGTGGATGTGGGTCTCGGTCACCGCAGTAATCCGGAGGCCCTGGGCCTCGGCGGTCGCGATGTACTGGCTGGCGTCGCGATTGGGATCGACCACGACCGCCTCGCCGGAAGCGGAGCACCCGATCAGGTAGCTGGCCTGGGCCAGCGGCTCGTCGAACAGCCGGACAAAGAGCATCGTGTGGACCTCAGCGCCCGCTCAGGAGCACGACTGCTCCCATGGCGAGCAGAAAGAAGGCGAATCCCTTTTTGAGCGTCCGCTGGGAAAGGTAGGGCACCAGTCGGCTTCCCACCGCCACCCCCACGAACGCGATGCCGCTGAAGAGCGCGATGGCGCGCCAATCGAACTGGAGATGTCCCAAATAGCGGACCAGTCCCGCGGCGCAGCTGAGCAGAATCAGCACCAGCGAGGTGCCGATCGCCTCCTTCATGGCCAGCCCGGCCAGCAGCGCCAGCGCGGGCACATAGAGAAACCCGCCCCCGACGCCGACAAAGCCGGTCAGCACGCCCACCAGCGCGCCGACCAGGGTGATGAAGGGCAGCGGATGACGGGCCCGGGGCGGGCGGGCCTCCTCGCGGGCGCCGACGCCGCCGCGCAGCATGGACACCGCCGCCAGCAGCATCACGACCGCGAATACGGTGAGCTGGGTGGTGGCGTCCACCCGCAATCCCAGCTCGGCACCCAGGATTGCGCCCACGATCGCCGGCGGTCCGAAGGCCAGCGCCGTCCGCCATCGGACGGTTCCCGCTCTCGCATGATTGATCGCGCCGAACCCGCTGGTCAGCCCCACCACCACGAGACTCATGGGAATGGCGTCCTTGACCCCGTATCCCAGCACATAGTGCAGCACCGGCACGGTAAGTATCGAGCCGCCCCCGCCCAGCAGGCCGAGGCTCACGCCGATCAGAAGGGCGAGGGCAAAGCCCAGGACCGTCACGCCGAAGGCCTGGTCAGGGCGCGGATCGCGGCGGGGATGTCACACCCGGGAGGACGATTGTAGCGAAGCCGGGACAGCAGCATCCCCATCATGCAGGTGTCGGTCGCGCCGGCAAAGACCAGCCCCGACCCGATCAGAAGCGGCAATACCATGGCGGGCGGCCAGGCCACCAGCGCCACCAGGCTGCCCAGCGCGACCAGCGCCCCGGCGACCATGCGGACCTGTCGCTCCAGTGACACTCGGGTCGCACCGCGGCGTACCGGCAGCCCGGAGGCCAGCCACCCGTTGACTCCGCCCTCCAGAACGTGGAGACGGTCCATACCGCCCGCACGCAACGCCTCCTCCGCCTTTCGGGCCCGTCCACCCGACTGGCAGATCAGCACCAGGGGATCGGACGTCCCGGCCTGGAGCTCGGCGGAATGTTCCTTGAGCAGATCGAGCGGGACGTTCCAGGCCCCCTCGATGTGAGCCGACTCGAATTCTCCGGGCGTGCGGACATCGAGCAGCCGGATCGCCGGAGCCGCGGCCAGGGCTTCGGCCAGCAGCGTGGGCTGGACCAGAGGGGGAAGGGGGACGGCGGAGCGGATCATTTCGCCTTTCTGGGGGCAGCGGAGCGGGGCGCATCGCAGACCCGGATGCACTCGAGAATATGATGGACCTTCGGCTCGGTCACCCGATAGTACACGTTGGCTCCCTCCCTGCGACAGGAGACCACGTCGAGCTGGCGGAGCCGGCGGAGGTGCTGGGAGCAGATCGCCTGGCCGAGGCCGCATCGGGCACACAGCTCCGTAACCGAGCGCTCGCCGGCCTCCAGGGCTTCGAGAATCAACAGCCGCTCCCGGTGGCCCAGCAGCTTGATGATCTCCGCGGCGCGGGCCAGCCGGTCGCGCCGGATCCGGCCGGTCCACCGGGCGTTGACCGGGGTCACCGGACCCCCACCAGGGCGTCGAGCTGAGCCCGCGAGGCGATGCCCACGTGCCGGCCGATCTCCCGGCCGTCCCGGAATGCAATCAGGGTCGGGATGCCGCGGATGCCGAACCGTTCCGACAGGGCGGGAGTCCGGTCGGTATCCACCTTGAGCACCAGCACGCTGTCCGCCCGAGCCCTGGCCAGCTCCTCGACGACCGGCCCCACGATCCGGCAGGGCCCGCACCAGTCGGCGTAGAAGTCCACCAGCACCGGCGCCTCGGCGCCCGCCACCACCTGGTCGAAGGCGGCGGCATCGACCGGCACCGGACGGCCCAGCGGCAGCGGTGCCCGGCAGGACCCGCAGCGAGGATGCTGGGCCAGGCGGCCGAGATCGGCGCGGTTGCGGGCGCCGCAGGCGGTACAGGGCACGGTCACAAACATAGTATATATGCTATGTGCTATATGCGGCCCTGTCAAGGGCGCCCGAACCGTCCGGTCAGGCGCCGGCCGGGGCCGAGCGGTCCAGGAGGGCCGCCAGGGCGCGCATGTCGAAGGGCTTCTGGACCAGCGGCTGCCGGAGCCGGGCGACGAAGTCGGCGATTTCGCTCGACGCGGTGTCACCGGTGATCAGGACCAGCTTTTCCAGGCCGGCCGGATCGGAGGCGGCCAGCCGGTCGTGCAGCTCGATGCCGGTGATGCCGGGCATCCTGAGGTCGCTGATGATGGCGTCGTAGCGGTCGGTGCGCGATGTCGCTGCGTCATTGAGGCCGAGGAGCTCCAGCGCCGTGAGCCCGTCGCTGGCCTCCTCGACCCGCCACCCCCGCCGCTCCAGGTACCGGCGGATCGCGGCCCGGATCGGGGCCTCGTCGTCGATCACCAGAACCCGCCGTTCGGCGCCCTGTGGAGCGTGCAGCCCGGCGGCTCGAGCCGGCTCGCCGGGCGCCGGGCGCGGGACCGATCGGCGGTCGATGAAGGGAAGCAGCACGGTGAACCGCGCTCCCCGGGCGCCCGGACCGCTCCGGTTCTCGGCCCGAAGGGTCCCGCCGTGCTGTTCGACGATGGCGTGGCTGACCGACAGACCGAGCCCGGTGCCCTTGCCGGTAGCCTTGGTGGTGAAGAACGGCTCGAACAGCCGGGGAATCACGTCGTCCGGCACACCGGGGCCGTTGTCCTCGACGACGAGGGCCAGCCGGTCCTGCTCCAGCCCCACGGAAATCGTCACTTCGCCCTCGGCACCCACCGCCTGAAAGGCGTTGACCGCCAGGTTGGTCAGCACCTGCTCCAGCGCTGAGGGGTTCACGTCGAGTCCGGGGAGATCGTCCCCGACCGAAATTTCGAGCCGCACCCCCAGGCTCTCCGCCTGCCGCAGCAGCGCCGGCTGTACCCGCCGGATCAGCTCGCCGGGATCGATGGGCTGCCGGTCGTCCCGCTTGCTCCGCGCGAAGGTCAGCAGGTCCTGCACGATCATCCGGCAGCGCTGCGACTGCTGCACGATGGTGTTGAGCGCCTCGGCATCGGCCGGGGTGCGGGCCTCGCTCAGCAGGTCCTGGCCGAAGGCGAGAATCGCGGTGAGCGGGTTGTTCAGCTCGTGGGCCACTCCCGACACCATGCGTCCGATGGTCTCCAGCCGGGCGTGCTGCGCCACCTCGGACTGAAGCCGTTCCCGTTCCTGCTCGGCCCGGACCCGCTGGGTCCGGTCCCGCAGAATGAGCACGTATCCGTCTTCCATCCCGCTGCCTACCGCGCGGAGCGAGATCTCCAGGGGGAATTCGCTTCCGTCCACCCGGCGTCCGCAAAGCTCGTATCCCGCTCCCGGAGTGGTCGGCATGCCGCCGGCCCCCTCGGCGGCCGCCTGCCAGAGATCGCCGGCGCCGTCGGCGGTCACGAA
>DATFGC010000510.1:0-6278 GCA_035249765.1 Gemmatimonadales bacterium
ATACCCATGCGCTGGTGCAGCGGCTCAAGCGGGATCCCTGGGGGGAGATGGTGCGGAGCAAGCAGCGGGTGACGGCAGCGCTGGTAAAGAGGATTTCTGGTTAGGTGCTATCCGCTATCCGCTATCCGTCAAGCTATCCGCTGGCCGATAGCCTGACCGATAGCCGATAGCCGATAGCCGATAGCTTTTACGCTGCCGTCGTCTCTCCCCCAAGCAACGTCAGCACCTCACCGGTGATGTACCGCGAGTCCGCATCCGACGCGAAGAACACGAACGCCGGGGCGATTTCTTCCGGCTGGGCCGGGCGCCCCATCGGAGTGTCGGCGCCGTGTTTGCCGGCTTCGTCGGCCGGCTTGTCGGCGACATTGAGCGGCGTCCAGACCGGTCCCGGCGCCACGCAGTTCACCCGGATGTCCCGGCTCACCAGGTTCTGGGCCAGGCTCTTGGTGAAGGTGTGGATGGCGCCCTTGGTGGCCGAGTAGTCGAGCAGCTCCCTGCTGCCCTCGAGCCCGGTGATGGAGCCGCAGTTCAGGATCGCCCCGCCGGCCTTGAGGTGGGGCAGCGCGGCCCGGGCCATGTAGAAGTAGCCGTGGATGTTGATCCGGAAGGTCCGCTCCCACTGTTCATCGGTGATGTCCTCGATGGCGGCCACGTGCTTCTGGTACGCCGCGTTGTTCACCAGGATGTCCAGCCGGCCGAACTCGGCGACAGTCTCGGCCACCGCGGTCCGGCAGAACTCGGGGGAGCTTACGTCGCCGGAGCAGAGCAGGCAGCGCCGGCCCTCCTTCTCCACGGCGCGCTGGGTCTCCGCCGCGTCGCTGGCTTCTTCGGGCAGGAACACGATGGCGACGTCCGCGCCCTCCCGGGCAAACAGCACCGCCACCGCGCGGCCGATGCCCGAGTCGCCCCCGGTAATCAGGGCAGCCTTGCCCTTGAGCTTGTCGGCGCCCCGGTAAGCCGGCGCCTTGTAGCGGGGCCGGGGCGACATCTCCGACTCGATGCCGGGCCGCTTCTGATGCTGGCGCGGGAACGGCGGGACCGGCTGTTTGGTGCGGCGGGGAGCCGCCTTTTTGGTGGCCACGACTACCTCCCCCTGTTAGTTTTCACCCCGAAGGACAGGTGTCCGAGTGGCTGAAGGAGCCGGTCTCGAAAACCGGTATGCCCTTACGGGTATCGTGGGTTCGAATCCCACCCTGTCCGTCAAACGAGGGAGTCGCGAGGAGCGAGGAGCGAAGAGGAAAAGCCTCTCCTCCTCGCTCTTCGCTCTTCGCTACTCCCTAAGCATGTTAGATTCGGTCATGCTCAGTCTCCAGTTGCCAGGCGATTGCCTCCTCACCGGCCTCTGCGGCATCCGGGAGGCGGTGGCGGGGCCGCCCTCCGGGCTCCTCTTTATCGCCCTCGGCGTGGTGCTCGCCGGCGGGATCGGCTGGTCCCGCGCCCGGCGGAGGGGCTGATCCCGGCTAGAGCCGGTCCTTGAGGCCCGCCACCCCGTCGGTTTCCGCGCAGTGTACGCAGCAGAAGAACCGCCCGTCCACCTCGTTGCCATGCCCGATGATGCGGCAGCCGCAGTGGCCGCACACCGGAGCCAGCAGGTGGATCGCGCATTCGAAGCTGTCGAAGGTGTAGGTCTTCCCACCCAGGCTCAGCTCGAAGCTCTTGTCGTAGTCGTTGCCGCAGTTGTCGCAGATGCCCACGATTCCACCTCCGGTGCGCGAGTGGCCGTCAGGGCGGGGGACGTGTGAGTCGTGAGGAGGTGCACGCGTGAGGCGAGAAGGCACTGGGCAGTAGGCAGTAGGCAGTGGTCAGTGGTCAGTGGTCAGTGGTCAGTGCCTATTGCCCATTGCCTGCCTGTTGCCTGTTGCCGGTTGCCTCAGTCGTGCGCGCAGATGTTTGCTCCCGCACGATTCCGGTTACAACATTGACAGCAAACCGGGCCATGGTACTAGATTAGCGCGAGCCGCGAAGCACACGCGGCATTTCCGTTTCAAGGAGTGTCATGGGGTCGCTGGTCATCGTCGAATCGCCCACCAAGGCCCGGACCATCAGGGATTTTCTCCCCCGGGGGTACCAGGTTGCCGCCTCGATGGGGCACATCCGCGATCTGCCCGACAAGGCCGCCGACATTCCAGCCAAGCTCAAGGGCGAGGAGTGGGCCCGACTCGGCGTCAACGTCGACAACGACTTCGAGCCCCTCTACGTTGTCCCGGCCGACAAGAAAAAGGTGGTGAAGGAGCTCAAGGACCTGCTCAAGAACGCCGACGAGCTGATCCTGGCCACCGACGAAGATCGCGAAGGCGAGAGCATCTCCTGGCATCTCACCCAGGTACTCGCCCCCAAGGTCAAGGTGCGGCGGATGGTGTTCCACGAAATCACCCGCGAGGCGATTCGCGAGGCGCTGGAGACCACCCGCGACGTGGATGACAAGCTGGTCCGGGCCCAGGAAACCCGGCGCATCCTCGACCGGCTCTACGGCTATACCCTTTCGCCCCTGCTCTGGAAGAAGATCGCCTACGGGCTCTCGGCGGGACGGGTGCAGTCGGTGGCGGTGCGGCTCCTGGTGCTCCGGGAGCGGGAGCGCCGCGCTTTCCGGGCCGCGGTGTACTGGGACCTCAAGGCCAGGCTCTCCCACAGGAACCAGGAGTTCGATGCCGACCTGGTCGCCCTCAAGGGCGCTCGGATCGCCACCGGCAAGGACTTCGACGAAAAGACCGGGAAGCTGGCCCAAGGCAGCAAGGTGGTGCTGCTGGACGAGCAGGCTGCGGCCGCACTGCGCGACCGGCTGTCCCCCAGGCCCTGGCGGGTCGCCTCCAACGAGGAGAAGCCCGGCATTCGCCGGCCCGCCGCGCCGTTCACCACCTCGACCCTCCAGCAGGAAGCCAACCGGAAGCTCCGGCTCTCCGCCCGGGACACCATGCGGGTGGCTCAGAGCCTGTACGAGAACGGCTACATCACCTACATGCGCACCGACTCGGTGCACCTGTCGGCCCAGGCCATCACCGCCTCGCGGGAGTGCGTGGAGCGGCTCTACGGCAAGAGCTACCTGCCGGCCAAGCCGCGGCACTACTCCGCCAAGAACGTGCACGCCCAGGAGGCCCACGAGGCCATCCGCCCGGCGGGCTCGCACTTCCGCACCCCCGATGAGACCAAGCTGACCGGACGGGAGTACGATCTCTACGACCTGATCTGGAAGCGCACCGTCGCCTGCCAGATGCCCGACGCCAAGGTCACCAGCGTGGTGGTGACCTTCGAGGTCGACGATGCCACCTTCCGCGCCACCGGCAAGCGGATCGATTTTCCCGGGTTTCTCCGCGCCTACGTCGAAGGCAGCGACGATCCCGAAGCGGCGCTCGAAGATCAGGAAGTGCTGCTCCCCGCGCTGGCGGTGGGCGACGCGCCCGCCTGCCTGGGGATCGATGCCATCTCCCACCAGACCCAGCCGCCGCCGCGCTTCACCGAAGCGAGCCTGGTGCGCGAGCTCGAGGCCGACGGGATCGGGCGGCCGAGCACCTATGCCAGCATCCTGGGCACCATCGTGGAGCGGGGCTACGTCCAGAAGCAGGGTCAGGCGCTGGTGCCGACCTTCACCGCCTTCGCGGTCATCGGGCTGCTGGAGCACCATTTTCCCCGGCTGGTGGACCTCAAGTTCACCGCGAAAATGGAAGAGCAGCTCGACGAGATTGCCGAGGGACAGGCCGAGTGGCTGCCCTACCTCGAGCATTTCTATCTCGGCAAGGAGGGGCTCCGGAAACAGGTGGAAACCCGCGAGAAGAAAATCGACCCGGCGCTCGCCCGTACTGTCGAAGTGGGCGGGCTGGAGGACGCCACCATCCGGATCGGCCGCTTCGGGCCCTATGTCGAAGTGGACCGGGGCGGGGAAGTCCTCCGGGCTTCGCTCCCCCGCGATGCCGCGCCGGCAGACCTCACCATGACCACGGTGGAAGAAATTCTGCGCCAGAAGCGGGAAGGCCCCGACGTGCTCGGGCTGCATCCCGACACCGGCGAGCCGATCATGGTCCTGAGCGGCCAGTACGGACCCTACGTGCAGCTGGGACAGGTCAGCGATGACAACCCCAAGCCCCGCCGGTCCAGCCTCCCCAAGGGGATGAAGCCGGAGGATGTCACCATCGACATCGCGGTGGGGCTGCTCTCCCTGCCCCGGCTGCTCGGGGTCCACGCCGAGACGGGTCACAGGATATTGGCGGGGCAGGGACGCTTCGGCCCCTACATCGTGCTCGACAAGGGGAAGGACGGGAAGGACTACCGCTCTCTCAAGGGCGACGACCACGTGCTGACCATCACCCGGAGCCGGGCCCTGGAGCTGCTGGCCCAGCCCAAGGTGGGGCGGGGGAGGCGGGCGGCTCCGGCCCCCATCAAGGAGCTGGGTCCCCATCCGGCCGACAAGGCGCCGGTGGCGCTCTATGACGGACAGTACGGTCCCTACGTCAAGCACGACGGGGTGAGCGCCTCGATCCCCAAAGGGACCGACCCCATGAAGGTCACCCTGTCCGAAGCCGTGGAGCTTCTGGCGGCCAAGAAGGGCCGGGGCGGCACCAAAGTCGTTCGGCGCAAGAAGGTTGCGCGCCGGGGCTGATTATCGGCCCGGTTGCTGCATATCGACTTTCATCCTCTTATTACACATTATGATGACTTACTCATTATGATGGCATACTGACCTCCCCGGGCTGCGGTGCTACCGGATGCTCCAGGAAGCATGAGCGCACTATCCCGCTGGCTGGACCGGTCTCTCGGACGTCGTATTGGGGCGATGGTTGCCCTCCTTCTGATTCTCTGCTGTGGCGCCCTGGTCGCGGTCTCTTACCTCCAGGTCCAGCGGGTCTCCCAGCGCAACACCGCCGAGCGGCTTCGCCTCCTCGCCAGCCAGTTCTCCGAGCTGCTGGGACGGAGCCCTGGAGCCGCGGTCACCGAGCTCAACCAGATCGCGGCGGACGAGGGCGTTGTCCGGCTGCTTTCCGGCAGCGGCTCCTTGTCGGGCCCACCCCCGCGAACCCTCCAGACTCTCCGGGGCAACACCCGCCGGGTGATCTCGGTGGTGACCCCCGACGGCCGGACCGCCTTCGTAAAAGGCTCCCAGCTCCAGCCGGCCTGGTTCGGCCCCGAGCCGGAAGGCACCCGGGAAAGGAGCCCGAATACGGGACCCGAAGTCACGCCCTTCTCCCGCCTGGGCGATTCGACCCTCTACTACGACGTCCGGGTGCCGGTGCGGTCGGGCGGCAGAACCATCGGCGTGCTGGTGCAGCGGGTCAGGGTCACCGGATCCACCGAGGGCCGGGCCACCATCACCAACCTGCTCGGTGCCTCGACGTCTCTCATGATCGGAGAGCAGAGTACCGGGGTCTGGACCGATCTGGCCGGCCCGACCTCGTCGCCTCCGGACCAGGCGCTGACCCCGGGAGTCCTCAACCGCTTCAGCGCCGACAGCGCGGCCTACGTGGGTTACGCCACTCCGGTCGCCAACACCTCCTGGACTCTGGTGGTGCGGGCGCCCGAGTCCACCATGACCGCGCCGGCCCGCTCCTTTCTCAGAAGCGCGCTCCTGTTCGCCGGAATCGCCATCGGGCTCGGGGTCCTGGGCGCGGTGCTGCTGGGCCGGCGGATCAACCGGCCCCTGCGGGACATCACCGAGGCCACCGAGCGCATCGCGGCGGGCAACTTTTCCGGCCGGGCCGATGAGAAGTCGCCCGGAGAAATCGGCCGGCTGGCCCGCTCCTTCAATGCCATGGCCAACGAGGTGGGCGCTTCGACCCAGAAGCTCCAGGAAAGCGAGGCCAGCCACCGGGCGTTCGTGTCCCATGCCAGCCAGGGCATCTGGCGTTTGGAGTTCCCCGGCGGCTCCGACATCAACCGGCCCGCTGAGGCCCAGATCCAGTCGTGGTACGACGGCGAGGCAGTGGCCGACTGCAATCCGGTGCTGGCCGAGATGTACGGCTTGCAGGCCGGCTATACCCTGGTGCAGATCCCGCTGAACCGGCTGTACCCGCCCGAAGACCCGGCCAGCGCCCAGGTGCTGCAGGCGTTCGTGGCCCGGGGGCACCGCTGCTCCGGGGTCGAAACCCGGGAGCAGCGCAACGGCGATCCGCCCCGGATTTACACCCACGACCTGATCGGGATCATCGAGGAGGGCAAGCTCCGGCGAATCTGGGGTACCCGCCGGGATGTCACCCTGGAGCGGAGCCTGGACGAGCGCATTGCCCAGAGCCAGCGGCTCGAGTCGGTGGGACGCCTCGCCGGCGGCATCGCCCACGACTTCAACAACCTGC
>DATFGC010000511.1:0-5466 GCA_035249765.1 Gemmatimonadales bacterium
GCCAGCCGGGTGGCCGGAGCGCCCAGCGTGACATTGGTGATCAGCCGGTCCTCGTCGGCCTGCCGGGCTACCGTGCGCATCACCGGGGTCTTCCCGATGGCCCGTACGATCAGCCGGTACTGGCCTCCCCCGTCGGGGAAGAGCAGGGTATAGCGCCCCCGGGGATCGGTCTTGGTGGTCCGGGTGATCTGGGTCTCGATCGAGGTGGCTTCGACCACCGCATCCGGAACCGGCTGCCCGGCGCTGTCACGCACGATGCCGGTGAGCACGTCGGTGGTGGTGCCGACCTGGGCGCCGAGGCGTCCGGGGAGCAGGGCCAGGAGAAGCAAGAGGAAGACACGGAGCAAGTCATCGCGAGGGCCCGAAGGGCCCGTGGCGATCTCGCCGGGATTGCTTCGGAAGCTGCGCTTCCTCGCAATGACTGGGAGGCTCATTTCTCCTCCTGGAGCTGATAGACCCGGCGCATTTCGATGCCCCGGGGAAGTCGCGATCCGGTCACTTTCACTTCCAGCACCAGCTCACCGGTTGCCGGATCCAGCGCGTAGCTTTCCCGGATGGTTCCCAGGGACGGGAGCTTCCGCTCGATCGTGAGCTTCCGGTCCTTCCACCTGGCCACGATCTCGATATCCTCCCCGATCAGCTGGGGCTCCCGGAACTTCCGGCCGTCGAGCGGGTAGGTCGCGAACTGGCCGCTGCCGTCGCTGATCGCGATGGTGGAATCGCTCTGCTGAATCCGGAGCTCCAGGATGGGCCGCATCAGACTGAGCAGCACGGTCGGATCGGGGAGCGGTTCCTGTCTGCCCCCGCTCGGAATCCCGCCAGTGCGGCCGGCTCCGCCGATCGTGCCCCGCTGTCCCATCCAGGTCCCCTGGTAACCGCCGACCGCCTGCGGGTTCATCTCCTGGCTCTTCTCCGGATTGAGCCGCCAGACCCCGGCAAGCGATGCAGCCGGGCGCTGGGCCGCCGCTCCGGCAACGGATCCCAGCATGAGCAAGGCCGGGAGGATCGCGCGCTTCAGGTCACCCATGCGAAAAAGGCCTCTGTGGTGGACTGCCTGTTGGACAATGTGTTAACGCAGAGGGGGGGGAGAATGTTGGAGGCGGAGCTATTGGCTATCGGTCCTCGGTCATCCGTCAGGCAATCGGTCGGGAACCTGCCTCGACCACCGAGGCAGGTCCCGTTGACCGTTCACTGTTCGCCGTTCACGCAGTTAAAACTCCATCATCGCCGACACGAGGAGACTCCGCCCCAGCCCGGGAAACCCGTACACCGGCTCGTAACGCTCATCGAACAGATTCTCGATCCGCGCCCTGAGGGTCAATCCGCGGCCCAGGCCGACCGCGCCGTACACCCGCGCAATGGCATAGTCGCCCGGATCGATCCGTTCCGAGGGGAAGCTGTTGAAATCCTCGTCCACCCGGTCGGCCACCACCAGAAGTCCGGCACCAATTGTGGCCCGGGATCCCAGGGTCAGCCCGGCATCGCCATTGAGGGTGTGCCGGGGCCGGCGAATCAGCTGCGCCGCGGGGTCGGGCGCCGACAGGCTCACCGCCGAGAGTCTGGTCCAAGCCAGCCGGGCGTCGAGCGCGCCGGTGCGAACCCGTGCACTGGCCTCGATCCCCCGGGTGCGGGCCCGGTCGATGTTGATGTTTCGCCCCAGTGCGGGGAAGGTGGCGCCCTCGAACCCGATCAGGTCGGTGAGCGAGTTGTGAAACCAGGTCAACCCCAGCGTCGCCCGCCCCCCGGCGATCTCCTGATCCACTCCCGCGTCCCAGCCCCTGGACCGCTCGGGGCGGATATCCGGATTGGGCTCCTGAAACACGCTGCCAAAGCGTGCGGCCAGGCTGGGCGGCATGAAGCCGGTCCCGTAGGATGCCCGGAGCCGGGTTGTGGCTCCGCGCGGCCGCCAGGCGCCGGTCACCCGCCAGGTGACCGCATCGTCGAAGGTGTTGTAATTGTCACTGCGCAATCCCGCGGTGAGCGCGACTTCCGAAATCGGCGCGAGCAGCGCCTCGGCGTAGGCCCCCAACAGCCGTTCGTCGAGCGCGGCGCCGTCGCTGGTGGCGGTGCTCCATTCCCGGTTGAGTCCCGCGACCAGCGTGGCGCGCGGGCCCGCGAGCACGGTGTTCTGCCAGTCGAGCACCCGGCGGGAGTTGTCCAGCACAAAGCTGAACTCCGCGCTCCCGTTGAAGCGCCCGGTCCCCTTGGTGAACTGCTCCTGGGCGCCGGCGGTGAGCCGGCTCCTCCAGCGAGGAAGCGGAGTCGCCTCGAGCCAGACCGTGGCGAGATGGTTCTCGAAGGTGGTGGTGCCCTCGGGGGTCGTGTTACTGGTGCGGAGATCGCCCGGGCTGGTGTAGCTGTGCTGGAGTCCGCGAAAGGTCGCGCCCGCCTCGATCCGGCTCGACACCCGGTAATCCACCCGGATGAGCTGGGTCCGCTGGTCCCAGTCGTTGGGGCGACGCTGATTCTCGGTGCCGTTGGCCGTGAGGGCGACCGCGAGACCGATCCGGCCCGATCCCCCCGCCGCCCAGGCACGTCCCCGCCAGCTCTCGAACGATCCCCCCTCCAGCTCGGCGCCGCCGTGGGCGGGGCCGGTTCCCGGCGCCGCATCCAGCGACACCACCCCACCGATCGCGGCGCCGCCGTAGAGTGTGCTCTGGGGTCCGCGGACGATCTCCAGCCGGGCCAGCCCGGTCAGGTCGGCCCCGCCGAGGAAGCTCCCCGCGCTGGTGTTGGCGTCGTTGACCCGGATGCCGTCCACCAGGAAGAGCGTCTGGCTGGAGGAAACCCCCCGGAGGAAGAGCGAGGAGACCGCGCCGGGTCCTCCATTGGCGAGGATGACTCCGCCGGGGGCGAGCTGAAGCGCGTCCCGGAGTGAGGAGATCTGGCGGCGCCGGAGCTCGCCGGGCAGGAAGAGGTCGGTGCTGCTGCCGATGGCGTGCAGCGGGGTGGGGAGACGGGTCGCCGTCACCACCAGGTCTTCGAGCCGGGTGGAGTCCCGGGTCTGGGCGGCGAGGACGGGGGGCAACAGGAGCAGAAGCAGGGCGGCGAGATTGCTTCGGGCGCGTTGCGCCCTCGCAATGACTTGCATGGAAACCTCCGGGGACCGGCGTGGGGTTCCCGACTGGATGCTGGGCACTGGATGCCGGATGCCGGATTCAGGGAACTGGAGCCGTGAAGGTTCCAGTACCCAGCATCCAGGATCCAGCATCCAGCATCAGCGACGGGGTCTTCGGTGGGGTCACCTCGGGCCCCGCTCCCCCCCCTCGAGGGAATCGTGCGGGAGCAAACGAGGCCGGTCTCCTGGCTCGAGGCGCCGTCGCCGGCCTTCCCGGGATTGACTCCCAGTGGCAGGGTGAGCGACGGCAGTGTGCCTCTTACAGTGGCGGGGCCGCGCCGGTATTGCACCGGACTTCCGGGTGGCCGCGTTTGCGGTGGAGCAATTGTGACGCCCAGTCTATCGTGACCCGGCACGCTTGGCAAGCGCCCTCCCGCTAACATTCGCCACGATGCACGCCATTCTCTTCGCGCTGCTGGTGCAGGGTCCGCCGACGCTCGCGCTGGAGCAGCGGCTCGCCCGGGAGCTCGGTCTCGGAGTCGGAGACACGGTCCGGGTTCACCGGGAGCCGGGCGCGGCGGGAACCCTCATGGTGGTTGGAGCGATCTACCTGGCCCGCTCCGATCCTGCGACCGTGCTGCGCAATGAATTTCAGGCCCGGTTCCATCTCCCCGACCTGGCCCGGCTGCTCGGCGCTCCCGACCGGATCGATCGCGCCGGGATCCGGCTCGAGCCGGGCATCGAACCCGATTCGGCGGCGCAGCGGCTGGATCGCCTGGCGGTGGGCTTCCGGGTTCGCCCTTCGGCCGAGATCGCCTCGCAGTCTTCCCGGACCTTTCTGGTGGTCAGCCGTTTCCATCGCGCCATCGGAGTCATCTCGATCGTGGCCAGCGCGATCTTCCTGCTTTGCATCATGCTGCTTAAGGTGGAAGAGCGGCGGCTCGACGCCGCGGTCATGCGGATGATCGGGGTCCGGCGCCGCACCGTCTTCGCCGCGCTGCTGCTCGAGGCCTGCCTGGTGGCGCTGGTGGGGGCGGCCCTGGGCATCGGGCTCGCCTGGGCCTCCTCCGGAATCATCAACGCCTACTACGGCGCCCGGTTCGAGACCGACCTGCGCTTCGCATTCCTCACCCCGGAGATCATGCTCTTCGGCACCGTACTTTCGGTGGTGCTGGGGGTGCTGGCGGGCGGGGCCGCGGCGGCCCGGCTGATCGGCACCAGCCCGCTGGTGCTCTGGCGGCGCGGATGATCCTGCTGGCGGCGAAGAACCTGGCCCGGCACCGGGTCCGCAATACCCTCGCCGGGTTAGGAATTGCGGTGGCCGCCGCGCTGCTGCTCGATATGGTGATGCTGGCCGGCGGCATGGAGCGCTCCTTCGAGCGGATGCTGCTCTCCCGGGGCTTCCAGATCCGGCTGGCCCCCAAGGGAACCCTGCCCTTCGACACCGAAGCGACCTTCCCGGGCGGCGCCGCGCTGTCCCGGACCCTGCGCGCCGACTCCCGGGTCAGTGCGGCCGGAGCGGTGCTGGGCGGAGCGCTGTTCACCCGTGCCGGTGATTCGCTCATTCCCCTCGCCGGCCTGGGGGTGGAGCCGGAGGGGCAGGGACTCTATGAGCTCGACCGGGGCGCCGATCTGGTTCCCGGCGACACCGCCGGAATCGTGATCGGCGCGAGCGTCGCGGCCCGGACCGGCTGGAACATCGGTGACACGGTACTCCTCTCGGGCGGCACCGACCCGCAGGTGGCGCGGGTCCTGGAGCGCCGGGTGATGGTGCGCGGAGTCGTGCACTGGCTCTACGAATCGCGCGGAGAACGCACCGTCGGGGTCACCCTCCCGCTGATCCGCGCCCTCACCGGGCGGTCCGGAGACCGGGCTTCCATGATCATGGTGAAGGTGGCCCGGGACGCCGACGTCGAACCGGTGGCGGCGGATATCCGGCGCCTGCATCCCGGTGTCGAGGTGAACAGCGTCGCCACCCTGATCGCGCGGTTCCGGACCCGGCTCACCTACTTCCGCCAGCTCTCCCTGATCCTCGGCACCATCAGCCTGTTCGTGGGCGTGCTGCTGGTGAGCACCCTCCTGACCATCACCGTCAACGAGCGGCTGGGGGAGATCGCCACCTTGCGGGCGATCGGGGTGAGCCGCGGGGGCATTGTGCGCCGGGTGCTCGCGGAGGGCGCCCTGCTCAGCCTCGCCGGGAACGGGCTCGGCCTGGTGCTCGGACTGGCGACCGCGCGCTACCTCGACGGAATCCTCACCACCTTTCCCGGCCTCCCCGCGGCGATCTCCTTCTTCGTGCCGGAACGGGGGGCGGTACTCCGGGCGGCGCTGGCGCTGCTCGCCGCGGGAACGCTGGCCGGGGCCTGGCCGGCCTGGCGGGCGGCTCGGGCCCCCATCGCCGCCACGTT
>DATFGC010000512.1:0-9704 GCA_035249765.1 Gemmatimonadales bacterium
GATAGCTCGGGCGCCGCCGGCTGGCGCGGTCCGACGTCGGGAGCGCGAAGCTGGCCCGCACGCTCCCCGAGCCGGTCGCGGTCGCGATATTGACGTTGCTGCCCTCGGCGACCGTGACCATCACCCCTCCGCTGTGGGTGAGCAGGGTATAGCTGCCGCCGTCGATGATCCGGCCGTCCAGGACGATCGTCCCGCTGACCGTTTCCGCTTCGACCACCTTGGCGTTGATCTGCCGCAGGATGATGCTCCCGCTCACCGTCTCGGCGATCAGGTCGCCCTGCATATCGGAGGCCTCGATCCCCTCCGAGACCGTGGTCAGGGTCGCCGGGCCCCGGGCTCCTTCCGCGATGATCCGCCCCTGCACCGATTCGAGCTTCAGGCTCTCGGCGGGACCCTTGACGGTGATGTCGCCTTCCAGCGTCTCCGCCGAGACCGATCCGCGGACCCCGGTGACGTCGATGGTGCTGTACATCCCCTCGAGATTGATCGCCATCCAGGCCGGCACGGTGAGCGTATAGTCCACCATGTTGGCGGGACCCCGGTCGGCCTCGGCCTCGAGAATCACCACCGCGCCGGAGACCTGGACGTTCACCCGGGTCCGCCGGGAGTGGCCCGCCTGGACCCGCACCTGGTTACGATCCCAGGCGCGAACGGTGATGTCGCCGCCCTGGGTCTCCACCTGGAGCCGGGCGCCCTGCGGCACCGCGAAGGTGGTATCGGTCTGGAAGCCACCCTGGGTCGCGGCCAGCAGCGCCATCATGGAAAACAGCATGCGAGACTCCTGGTCAGGTTCGCGCGGCAATCGCCTGAGTGGCGGTCCGCAGCAGATTGAGCTTGCGCCGCATGTTCGCGGCAATCTGACGGCTTAGATACGCGTTGGCCGGGTCGCGTTGGATCGCGTTCCGCGCTTCGAGGATCGCGTCGTCAATCCGGGCCAGACTCTGCTCGATGGTGCGCACCGTCGAGGAATCGAGCCGGTCTCGACCCTGCGCGAGGAGTAGTTCCAAATCCCGCACCGCCGCGTCGAACTGCTGATCGGCGAAGGCGGCGTTGTCCAGCTGGGGAGCCGACAGCTCCGGCGCCACAGCGGCGAACGGAGCCTCTGGCGTGCCGCGGCCCAGCGCGACCCACATGGCTCCACCACCCACCGCGGCCATGATAATGGAAGCGGCGATGAGTTCCTTCCAGCCGAAACGCCGGTTGCTGGACGGCTGGACGGCCCCTCGCTGGGCTCGGGGGGGACCTGGACGGCTGGGGGTGATAGGCACCACTTCCGCTTCGCCGAGCCGCCGTGCGATGTCCTGCCAGAGATCGCGAGCGGGCTCCTGGCCCTGATAGCGGGGCGCGGCGGCCACGATAGCCCGCAGATCGGCCAGGGTTCGGGTGCAGTCGAGGCACTCGCCGAGATGAGTCTCCAGGCGGGCGCGGGCGAGATCGTCGAGCTCGCCATCGAGAAAGGCGGAGAGCTGCCCGGTGAATTGATCAGACATGCGACATCCTCCTCAAGTGGCGAGCTGCTGCCGCAGCAGCAGCCGCGCCCGGTGCAGCTGCGACCGCGAGGTGCCGGGATCGACCGCCAGCAGCTCCGCGATCTCGTGATGCTTGTATCCCTCCATGTCGTGGAGGACGAACACTTCTCTCGCGCCAGCGGGCAGGGTGTCCACCGCCCGCTCGATGGCGACCCGGAGATCGGGTCGCTCGGAGATCCCGGCCGCCGCCAGCACCGGGATCTCGTCGCTGATCTCCCGGCGGCGGGAGCGTCCCAGGGTCTGCCGGCGCCGCACCAGGAGGTTGACGGCAACCCGGTGGAGCCAGGTCCCGAATGCCGACTGGCCGGCGAAGGTGTGGAGCTTCTGCCAGACCCGGATGAACACCTCCTGGACCGCGTCGTCCGCATCGCCGGGATCGAGCAGCCAGCGCGCCAGGCTCGCCACCCGGGCTACGTGCCGCCGGTAGAGCCGCTCGAAGGCGTCATGATCCCCGCCGGCGGCGAGGAGTACGTCGTCCCGGTCGAGATCGGCCTGGGTCACGGCACGTTGAGCCTGCAGTGGGTGATCTCCGGTGACGGTGACCGCATTCCCGCTTTCAGGGCATTGGACACAGGCCCGAGTCCCGGCGTTGGAACCGGAACCCCTTCTCGGTTAGGGGCTTGACGGATGGTTTTCATTCTGATATCATATCAATATCACTCCAACGGAGCCGCCCAAGATGATCAGCGAGAAGGTGCTACGACCGGTGCCCGGCCTGCCCATGGCGCTGTTCCTCGTTGCCGCAGGGCTCTTCGGGGGATGGCTGTTTTACACCGGCGCGAGATCGGAAACGGGCGGCACCGTCGCGCTCGCCGTGGGCCTCTTCCTGCTGGTGACCTTCCTGGCTCCGGGACTGATGCTGAACCAGCCCAACGAAGCCAAGGTACTCACCCTGTTCGGGCGGTACACCGGCTCGGTCAAGGAGTCGGGGTTCTGGTGGGTGAACCCCTTCACGGTCAAGAAGCGGATCTCGCTCCGGACCCGGAACTTCGAGACCGCGAAGCTCAAGGTGAACGATGCCGCCGGCAACCCGATCGAGATCGGCGCCATTGTGGTCTGGCGGGTGGTGGACACCGCCGAGGCGATGTTCGAGGTGGACGACTACGAGAACTACACCCGGGTCCAGAGCGAATCGGCGGTGCGGACGCTCGCGTCGAGCTACGCGTACGACTCCCACTCGGCCGGGGAGATCTCCCTGGTGAGCCACACCAACGAGGTGGCGACCAACCTGATGGGGCAGCTGACCGAGCGGCTGGCCAAGGCGGGGGTGGAGGTCAAGGAAGCCCGGATCTCTCATCTGGCCTACGCCCCGGAAATCGCCCAGGCCATGCTGCAGCGGCAGCAGGCCAGCGCCATCATCGCCGCCCGCTACAAGATCGTCGAGGGCGCGGTGGGAATGGTGGAGAACGCCCTCGAGCTGCTGGCCCAGAAGAACATTCTGCACCTGGATGACGAGCGGAAGGCGGCGATGGTTTCCAATCTGCTGGTGGTGCTCTGCGGCGAGCGCGGTACCACCCCGATCGTCAACGCGGGGACGCTGTACAATTGACCGAGCGCAAGGCGTTCCTCCTCCGCCTCGACCCGGCGCTGCACGATGCCTTGCAGCGCTGGGCCGGGGCGGAGCTCAGGTCGCTGAACGCGCAGATCGAGTACATCCTGCGGAATGCGCTGAAGGAACGGGGGAGGCTTCCCGACGAGGAAGGGGCAGGCACTGGGCAGTAGGCAATAGGCAATGGGGGAACTAATCCATTGCCCATTGCCCACTCCCCATTGCCAACTTCTTGCCCATTGCCCATTGCCCCTTACGTCCTGACTCGCATTTCAGTAGCGTAGCTGCATGTCGCCCCGTCGTCTCGTCATTCTCACCCTCACCCTCTTCGCTCCACCCTTGCACGCCCAGACCGTCAACAGCGGCACCCTCCAGGGTCGAATCGCATCCGCCGGCGCACCGGTGTCCCAGGCGGATGTTCAGGTCATCCTGCTTGACGGATTCACCGAGCGGCGAACCGTGTCGGGGGCCGACGGCTCCTTCCGGGTCGCCTTCCTCCCTCCCGGCACCTATCGCCTGACGATCCGGCGGATCGGCTTCCGGCCGGTCATCGTGAACGACCTGGTCATCCGCTCGGGCCGGGTGGAAACCCTGGCCGTGACCCTCGAGCCGGCGGCGGTGATTTTGGATCCACTGGTGGTGACTGCCGCGGCGGTCCGGATCAGCACTTCGGAAACCGAGTTCGGAAGCCGTCTCACCGCGAGAGAGCTCGCGGTCCTGCCCCTGCCGAGCGAAGCACGAAACCTGGTGGCGTTCACCCCCGGCGCCCGGCCCGACCAGATCTGGGGCGCCGCCACCGGCCAGGCCAACAACTACCAGCTCGACGGCGTCGCGGTGAATCATCCCGGGTTGGGAGGAGATTTTCTCCAGCCCAGCACCAGCTGGATCGAGGAGATCGAGGTCCGCGGGCTGGGAGCGGGCGCCGAATACGGGAACTTTCAGGGTGGTCTCGTCAACATCGTGACCCGGTCGGGTGGCAACCGGGTCCAGGGCAGCCTTCGCACCAGCGGAGAGTCCTGGCGCTTCAACGGCACCAACCTGCGGGTTACCGAGGCGGGCTCGGAGCCGGCCCACCGGATCGAGCTGGATGGCCAGCTCCGCGGCCCGCTGGTGAGAGACCGGCTGTTCTACGCGGTCTTCGGCCAGGTGGTGGACCGGGGGATCCGGGTCCTGAACAAGGTCCGCCAGGTGGGCGGGGAATTCGTGCCTTCGCGCCCCGCCGAGCAAGAGCGAAAACTGCTGGCCAAGCTCACCTGGCACCCCGCCGCGGGACACATCGTCAATGGCTCCGCGGGCCGCATTGACGCCGACGTGGAGCAGTTCGGGCAGAACGGGTTCCAGCGCGGCGAAGCCACCCAGGATCGCACCGTCCGCACGTTCTTTTACAACTTTTCCTGGCAGCGCAGTTTCTCTTCGGGAAATTTCCTCGAGCTCAAGCTGGCCGGGTTCGATGGCAGCGACCGGCGGGATGCTTACGCCGGTGCGGCCGTTCCCGGCATCGCGACCCTGCTGGAGGTAAATCCGCGGGTCTACCAGAACGCTCCCTTCCTCGAGCTGCGCGAGCCGTCGAGCATCTCACTCTCGGCGAACTGGGACCTCTACGCGCGATTCCTGGGCGCCGATCATCACCTCAAGATCGGGGGCGAGCACGGACACGGGAGGTGGAACTTCACTTCATTGCGAAATGGAGGACTGACCTGGCGGCCGGGAGACCGGACCACCCCGCCCGCCTTCGTCCCCGAGGATCCCTCGACCTGGGTCTTCAACCAGGTCATCACCAGCAGCTGGGGCGGCGAGGCCCGCCTGCATTCGAAGGTGGAAAACAGCGCCCTCTACCTGCAGGACTACATCCGGGTTAACGACTGGCTGGGCATCAACCCCGGTCTTCGGGCCGGGCGCTGGATCGGGCGATTGCGGAGGCCCGACGGCAGCTTCTTCACTCCGGTTCGGGATCACGCCATCGAGCCCCGCCTGGGCGTGGTGGCCGACCTGAGCGGCAACGGGACCCTGGTGGCGAAGGCCCACTGGGGCATCTACCACCAGAACATGTTCGCCGCCTTCTTCGACCGGGCCGAAGGCGGCGCGGTGTACTCCAACGAGGAGCGCTGGGAGTACCGCGGCGCGCCGTTTACCGATCCGCGCACCACTTTCACCGCCGCGGAGCGCAATGCCGATCCGGCCTGGACCCGGGCCCAGACCATTCGCCTCAACGAGGTCGGCCGGGTCGAGAACTTCAAGGAGCCCTACATCGAGCAGGGGATACTGGGGCTGGAGAAGACCTGGGGTGGACGGATCAAGACCGAGGCGCTGTTCGTCCACCGGCGCAACCGCAACATGGTCGCGGTGGTGGACCGGAACATCGCCAGCAACTACACCGTTTATGAGGACGTGAGGGTGCTCGACCGGTTCTTCCGGCCGCTGCATTTCGGCGGGAAACCTCTGGTGCTCCCCCGGCTGGCGGTGTCGAACGAGGACATCATCTACTGGCGCACCCAGGTCTTGGAGCACGACGCCGTCGGGCCGTTCATTCCTCCGGGCTTCACCGGCGCCGAGGGAAGAGCGCGCTGGCTCGCACTGACCTATCAGCCGGATAACGTTCTCACTAACCTTCCCGAAGCGACCCGGAAGTTCGACCAGCTCCAGCTGGTGACCACCGCGCGGTACCCCGGCTGGTGGGCCCAGGGCTCGATGACGCTCACCCGGCTCCGCGGCAACCTCAACAGTCTCACCGGAACCGATGACTACTCTATCTCGGGCGCGGGGCCTTTCGTGCGGCTCAACGAGCAGATCAATTTTTACGGCGATCTGAATAATCAGAGCGACCTGGAGCTCAAGCTCGCGCTGGGAGGAAGTCTGCCTATGGGTTTTCGGGGTGGGGCGTTTCTGACCCATTTCAGCGGCGACAAGGTCACCCCGACCCTCACCATTTCTGACCTGCTGCTGGAATTCGAGCTGCCGGATTCCTCCGGGGTGCCGCTGCGGCCCGAGCAGATCCGGGGCTTCTTCTTCGCCACGACCGCGGGCCAGCGCATTTTCATCGAGCCTCGGGGCACCTTCCGGCATTCGGCCCGGACCTCGCTCGATTTCCACCTCGAGCGGGCCTTCGCCCGGGGTAGCGCCGAGATCATCGTGGCCCTGGACGCGTTCAACGCGCTGGGCGCAGCCTCGGTCACCGCGATCCAGACCTCGATCAACGGCAACCTGGATCCCGAGGCGTTCAGCTCCTACGGGCAGACCCTGCAGCGGGTACCGCCACGCACTCTCCGCGTGGGAGCGGAGGTTCGATTTTAGGCATTGGACAGTGGGCAATAGGCAGTGGGGGGACATACCCATTGCCCATTGCCCATTCCCCATTGCCTACTGTTTCGTCATCGATTGGTACACAATCCCGAGAAAGACGTCCGGCTTCATGAACCCCGCCCCCCAGGTCGCATCCCACTCCGCGGTGGGCCTGGCGGCGATGACCTCTTCCCGGGTCTTGCCCTGTCGAATCAGCGCGGCGACCCGTTCACGGACCTGGACCAGGACGTCGCGGTACTTCTTGAGATCGGCCCGGTTGGCCAGCGCCCCGTGCCCCGGAATGATCACGGTGCTGTCGTTGGCGTAGCCCAGGGCGACGTCCGCGGCCCGGATGACTCCTTCGAAGCTTCCCCCGCTGGAGAGATCGACGAACGGATACACGTCCTTGAAGTAGTTGTCGCCCATGTGAATGGTGTTGGCCCGCACGAAATGCACGATGGCGTCGCCGTCGGTGTGGGCCGGGGGGACGTGCACCACGTGGACGGTCTCGCCGCCGAGGTGGAAGGTCACGCTCTCCCCGAAAGTCACCACCGGCAAGGCGCCCCGGGGCGAGGGCGGAGAGCGCCGATTGAACAGCTCGGTGAACTGCTCGGTGCTCATCCGGGTGCGCACGTTGTCGTGGGCCACCAGGATGACCCCGGCCTTGGCCATGTTCTCGTTCCCGCCGGCGTGGTCCCCGTGCCAGTGGGTGTTCACCAGGAAGCGCACCGGCTTGTCGGTCACTCCCCGCACCGCCGCCAGGATTTTGGTTGTCAGCGGGGCGAACTGGTCATCCACCAGGAAGGCGAAGTCTTCGCCCACCGCCAGCGCGATGTTCCCCCCGCTGCCGGTGAGCAGGTGCACCCCTCGCCCGGCCGGCTGGGTGCGCACCACTACGGAGTCGAAATTCGGCTGCTGTGCAATAACACTTGCCGCCCCTGCCGTGGTAACGAATGCGATTACCGTCAGGACCCGCTTCATCGAAACCCTCCGTCATGGGTGAAACGCCCCCGCCGGGGCACTGCGAGGCCCCTAAGATAGCGCTAGTTTCCTCCGTCTCCCTTGCCGAGCGCCGATGTCCGACAGTCCCGCCATTCTCGAGGTGACGGACCTGGTGGTCCGCTACCCCGCCTTCACGCTCGGGCCGGTATCGTTCGTGCTTCGGGGCGGCGAGACCGTGGCACTGCTCGGCGCCAACGCCGCCGGCAAGACCACCCTGCTCCGCGCGGTGACCGGCCGGCTGCGCGACCGGGAGGGAACCATTCTGCTGGCCGGACGGGAACCCCGCGAGGCGCCCCCGATCTGGCGGGCCCGGATCGGCTTCGCGGCGGAGAAGCCCCAGGCCGACGGAGCGCTCCGGGTGCGGGAGTGGTTCGCCTTCCTGGCCGACTGCTATCCCGACTGGGATGTCGCTTACCAGTGCAACCTCACCGACCGCCTCGGCCTGGATGCCGGGGAGCGGATCGGCACGCTGTCCCGGGGAACCGCGGTCAAGGCCGCCTACATCGCGGCGGAGGCGTACCGTCCCGATCTGCTGGTGCTGGACGAGCCGACCAACGGGCTCGATCCGGTGGTGCGGGCCGAGTTTCTCCAGATGCTGGGTGACACTTTCGCCGCCTCGCCTTCCCGGACCCTGCTCTTCTCCTCCCATCTGCTGGAAGACGTCGAAGCGCTCTGCGACCGGGCCCTGCTGCTCCGGGGTGGCCAGCTGGTGCGGGAGCTGCCCGGTGCCGAGCTCACCGACGCCCGTGCCTCCGGCCGGCTTACCGCGGTGGTGGCCGACGTGCTGCGGACCGCCCATTGAGCACCCGGGCATTCCTGGCGATATCCCGGCGCGAGGTGCTCCGGGGCAGGCGCTCGCTGATCGTGCTCTCGGTGGTCGCCGGCCTCGCGCTCCTGCTCGCCCTGATCACTTCGGGGCCGGCGACGGCCATCGCCGCAATCCTGGCGGCGCTGGGCTCGCTCGCCGCGCTGGGGGGACCCTCCGGCGACCTGGGCGCCGACAAGCTGCTGGGTCATCTCGAAGCCGACCGGATCCTGCCGGTCTCCACCCGGCTCACTGCGGCGGGACGGCTGACCGGCGCCGCGATCCGCCTCCTGCCGATCGGGATCTCAGGGTTTGCCCTGGCGGTAGTGATCGCCGGCGAGGTGGAGGCCGGCCCGCTCCAAGGGTTGCTGCTGCTGGGCCTGCCGCTCGGGATTTTTGTGTTCGCGGCGATGTTCTCCTGGACCCTGCTCGCCCTCAACGCGCGCTGGCAGTTCCGGAACCTCTGGTGGCTTCCGGTCACCGTGATGATGGCGCCCCAGCTGCTCCCTTCCCTCCTCCCTCCTTCACAGGAGGCGGCGCTGGAGCTCGCGTTCCGGTCGGCCGGACGCTCCCTCGCGGTTTTCGCGGCCACTCCGCTGGGCGTCATCATCGCGCTGCTCCTGATCACCGCACTGCCGGTCGCGGTGTTCGCGGGGGCTACCGCGCTGTTCGCGTCCGGCCTGGAGCGGTACCGCTTCGACGCCAACGCCCTGGCGGTCCAGCTGGGCAAGGCGCCGACCCGGGAGCTGGGCGCCATCGGCAAGGGTCCGCTGCTGGCGGTGGCCCGGCTCCGGATCCGGCTCTCGCTGGAGCAGCAACGCCGCCAGGCGATTCTGCTGGCGATCCTGCTGGTGGTGATGATGGTCGGGCCGGAGGAGCTCCGGGAGTTTGCCCGGGTCTACGTCCGGGTCCTGGCGGTGCTGCTGCCGGCCGGCATCGCGCTCCAGCTCACCCAGGCGAGAAACACCGGATACCTGGAAGGGATGCAGCAGCTTCCCCACCCTGCCCTGACCGTCGCCCTCGGACACCTCGTGGCGGTCGCGGTGATGGCGGTTCCGGGCGCGATCGTGCTGCTGCTGGGGCGAGCCGCGGCCGGCAGGATTCCCGGGCCGGTGGAAGGGCTGATGGTGTGGGGATGGTTCATGACCGGCGCCTGGGTAGCCGCGGTGCTCGCGGTGTGGCTCAAGGCGAAGTACGTGGGGATTTTCGCGGCGCTGCTGGCGGCGACGCTGATCGGAAGTTACGCGATCGTGGGACTCGAGGGCGTGGGCGTCGGCATTGGGGTCATGGCCGACGGGTTTCGGCAACTCAAGGCATGGACCGGCGTCGCGCTCCCCATCGGCGCGGCGCTGCTGGTCTCGGCGCTGGGCATTCCGTTATTCGCGCACGGACTGCGGACCTACCAATACCGGACAAAGTGACACTCGACCCGGGCTTCGGCGTCCTTTAACCATGGACCCACAGATGTCACCGATCAAGAGCCGATGGATAGACGCACCGCGAGTATCCTCTGGAGCCACCAGGATTCATCAGTCTTTTT
>DATFGC010000513.1:0-7623 GCA_035249765.1 Gemmatimonadales bacterium
AGCGGCCGCTTGATGGTCCGCACCATCCGCCCCGCCCGGTTGATCACCAGGAGCGGCGAGGTCAGACCCCGCTCGATCAGCTGGACCGGTGCGGCGACCGACGCCTGAATCGCCGCCGCGAAAGAATATGGGTCGCCCAGCGCGTCGTTGACCTCGTACCCCAGGTCGCGGAACTGGGCCAGGGTCAGCGCGCTCAGCGGAGTGATCCCTGCATTGAGCCATCCGGTCATCAGCTCCTGCCCGAACGTCGCCTCCCGCCAGTGCGCCAGTCTGGTCCCCGGCGAGCCGGTGTTCTCGACCGGCACCGCTCCGTTGCCCATGAAGCCCGCCCCGGCCAGCCCGAAGAGCGCGAAGCGGCTGGCCGGCCCGGTAAAGGTGGGATCCTCCGCCGGCGTCGCCATCAGATAGTCCGGGCGGATCCCGGCGCCGAAATTCCACAGCGTCCCGAATCCCAGCACGTGGGCCATCTCGTGCAGGATCACCTGCTCCAGCTGGCCTCGGCGCTCCAGCGCGGCCAGATCGGCGCTGTCGAACTGCATGATGCCCTGGGCCGGCAGCAGGTCCGCGTCCCGCAGGATGCAGGGTCCGGCCTGGCCCAGGATCTGGCCGGCCCCGTCGATCGAATCGACCCTGGCGTGGATCACCACCCCGTCGACGGTCTCGCCCCGGATGTCGCCGCAGCCCGCATCCTCATATACCGCGTAGGGCACTCCGCCCCGCAGAATCAGCCGGGTCCAGGCCGCCGCCGCCGCATCGAAGGCGGCCCGCTGCGCCGAGGTGGGAGTAGTCCCCGAGTCATAGCGAACTTCGATTCGGAATGTCCCCGCCGGCGGAGCCGAGGCCGCCGCGGTGAAGACCAGCGGGGCTGCGCCGCTGCTGGTGGCCTGGACCGACTGGGTGCCGCCGGTTCCCAGCCGCCAGCTGGTGGGGCTCGCCAGTCCCGCGGAATCGGTCGTGGCGGAGGCCCTGGTGAGCAGCCCGCCGCCCAGCGCCTCGAAGCTGACCGCAACACCCGCCAGGGGAAGCCCCTTCCGGTCGGTCACTTTCGCCTGGGGAACCCCGGTCACGAAGTTGCCGTAGAGCCCGCTCAGACTGCTGCCGGCAGTGGCGGAAATCACCCTGCTGAATTGTTCCGAAGCAGGCGTGTTTTCGAGCGGCGATTTATCGCTACAGGCCGATATCAGTACGGCCGCGGCCAGAAACGCGGCAGCCGATGCACGATGAGTTTTCATGCCTAGGTAACATTGCAAGGCGGGTGCCCCGAAGGGCTGCCAATCTGGCTCTGATCCGACGGGATCGGCCGCTTCGCCTTCGCTGCGCTCAGGACAAGGCTGCGCTCAGCGTGACTGAACTGTCACCCTGAGCGAAGCGAAGGGGCCCATCTCAAGGTTCAGCCGCCTCATCGGCTCGGGAGTGAACGCAGCCGGCTCCGGAAGCTCTGAAACGCCGTCGCATCCTTGCGGAGCCCGCGCAGCTGGCTCGCGGGAAAGGTCGCGATCAGCGCCTGGGTGGTGGCGATGCGGTCCTGCTCCAATGGGTGGGTGGCGAAGAACGCCTCCAGCGCGTTCGGGTTGCGCTGCCGCTCGCTGAGCAGAATCCCGAACATCTCCGGAATCCCGCGCGGGTCGATGCCGGCCCGGACCGTGGTTCGCACTCCCTCCGCGTCGGCCTCGTTCTCGTCGGACCGGCTGAACTTGGCGAACAGCGCGCTGCCGCCCACGTTGATCGCGGTCTGCCCCGCGCCGCTCTGGCACACCTTGGTGAGGGTGCAGAGCACGGTGACGCCCGCCCCGGCGCCCTGCATCTGCTGCATTTGCTGCACCGAATGCCGGAGGGTGACGTGGGCGATCTCGTGCCCCAGGACGCCGGCCAGCTGGCTCATGTTCTGGGCCCGCTCGATCAGCCCCCGGTTCACGTAGACCCAGCCCCCGGGAATCGCGAAGGCGTTCACCTCCTTGCTGTCCACCACCTTGAAATGCCAGGTGAGCCCGCGGGTGTCGGCCACCCGCGCCAGCGAGCGGCCCAGGCTGGTGATGTAGGAATTCACCTGGCCGTCCCGGACCAGGGGAAGCTGCTGCTCGATCTGGGCGGCAGTTTCGGCGCCCAGCTGGACTTCCTGCTGCTGGGAGACGGCGCAGGCGGCTCCGGCCCAGACCAGGGCGACGGCCGCTAGGCGGGCGGTAGTCATGGGGTCCCGGTTCGGTGGAAGCGCATACAACCCAGACGACCCTGGAGACGGAGATTGCACGGGGCGTTTTTCCGGTTAGGTGGTCTTGGCTGCTAGGTTGTAGTGTGGGCAGAACAATCACGAGCTTCCGCCCATGCCTGTTACAGCCAAGCTGTCTCAGCTCTTCTATGAGCGGCTGGGCGAGCAAGTCGCCAACGAGCTCGTGGATTGGTTTAACGCCGTGGACGCGACCTACCGCGGGGACTTAAGAGAGCTCAACGAGGTCAACTACGCGCGGTTCGAAGCCAAGCTGGAACAGCGGATCGCCGAGCTTCGCGCCGAGCTGGTTGCGCGTATCGACGGAGTCCAGACAAGCCTCGGAAGCAAGCTGGATGGCAAGCTCGACCGCGTCGTGGCCGAGCACGCCTTTGCCCAGCTTCACGCCCGGATCGATCGAGTCGTCGCAGAAGTGGATGCCAAGCTGGAGCGCAGATTGGGGGAGCAGACTCGCTGGCTCCTCCTGGCCTGGGGCACCGTCCTGGCGGGGGTGATCGGCCTCTGGGTCCGCGGGTAGGCGTGGCGCGGCCGCGACCGGCGAGGGTCAGCCGCACCGCTTGCCGAGGCAGGCCGCGCCAGGACGTCGGGCATCGGCCCCTTCTCCTTCGCTGCGCTCAGGACGGCGGCCTTCGGCTCAGGGTGACAACCTGGCCCGGAACGGATTCATCGCCACGATGATCCGCTGAGGCCTGGCTCGGCCCGTCACCACCACGAAACGCTTCCCGTCCGGGTGCACGTCGTAGTTGGCGTGGTCGGCAATCCCGTAGGGAGCCTGCAGCACGGTGCTGGAGCTCACCACCCTGGGGCGCTCGCCCAGGGTGAGCCGCGCCGAGATCAGCCGTCCCTCGTTCCAGTAGAACAGCTCCCGCCCGTCGGGCCCCCACCGCGGATTGCGCCCCCCCGCTCCGGACACCTTCACCGGCCCGGAAGAAGGAGTGGGAAAGCTGTTGATGAACACCTCGAACCGGCCCGGCGCATTGGAGTCGTAGGCGATCCAGTGGCCGTCGGGTGACACGTCGCCCGATTTCTCGATGAAGGGGGTGTCCAGATAGGCAAACGGTGCCTCGCTGCCGTCCACCTTCACCGCCCAGATGTCGCGATCCTCATCCAGTGGAACCTCGGTATACACCAGGTGTCCCGTGCTGGTCCAATCCGATGGCCACTGCAGCCCCTCCCGCACCACCAGCTGCCGCTCGGCGCCGCTGCCGTCGCTGTTGCGAACCAGCACGTCTTTGCGCGAGGGCCGGTCCACCGCAAAGGCGAGCTGCTTGCCGTCGGGACTCCAGGCCGGATCGTTGTTGCTTTTGCCGTCGAGGGTAAACCGCCGGCGCGACTGGGTGGCCAGATCGTAGAGCCACAGATCGTCGGGGTGCCGGTCCCCGAACGCGATCTGATTGCCGTCGGGAGAAAACCTCGGCGCCCAGAAGCCGCCGTTGCGGAACAGGATCTGCTGCCCCCCGGCGCGGTCGTAGAGCGCCAGGTCGAGGATAGTCCCCGCCGCCCGGATGATCGCCAGGGTCCCGCCGCGCGACACCGAATAGAACGCCCGGCCCAGTCCGACACCCAGTTCCTCGGGAAGCACGGTCGGCGATCCCGCCGGCGCGAGGCTTCCCAGGTCGAACTCCTGGAACGCCAGCCTTCCTTCGGGGTTGGCAAAGACCAGATAGCCCGGCTCGATGTAGCTGGGCCGGAGCCCGCGACCGAAGGTTTTCTTTTCTCCGGTCCTCAAGTCGAGCACTCCGACCAGGCCACCGGTCGATTCGGTATTGAAGAGGATCCCGCGCCCTCCGGGGAGATAGTGCGGAAAGAAGAAGCCGGCCTCAAACGTGTTCTTCGAGATCACCAGCGGCGCCGGGGCACCACCCCTGGCTGATACCGTGAACAGCGACCCCCTGGGCAACGCCGAAAACAGAATGGTGTCGTCCTCGCCCCAGGTGGCCCCGGCCATCGCCTCGACATAGGGGGCGATGATCCCCTCGCTGCCGTCTCCCAGGCGGACCTTTTTCAGCGATTGATCCGCCAGGAATCCCACCCACAGGCCATCGGCGGAGAAGAACGCGCTGTTGGCGCCGTCGGTTCTCGGGATGGGGACCGGAACCGGGTCTTTCAGATTGCGGAGATAGAGCCGGTTGGAGCCGGCGTCGCCGGCCGGGTACACCAGCCTGGTGCCGTCGAGTGAAAGCGCCGGATAGCCGGGAATGGCATCGCCCGCATCCAGGGGGAGAAAGAACACCGCCGCAGTGCTCTCCGCCGTTGCAGCGGGAGACCGCGCTGTGCGCAGCAGCCAGCCGCCGGCCAGCCCGAAGGCCAGCATCGCGAGGCCGCCGGCCAGGAGTCCCGAGCGGGGCCGGCGGTGCACGATCACCTGCGTGTTTTGCGTCTCCGCCGTAATCGGGAGCCGGAACCCGGGGTTGCTGAGCGCCTCGGCAAACTGCGAGGCGCGGGCAAACCGGTCGGCCGGGCTCTTGGCGATGGCGCGGTGCACCGCCGCGGTGACGTTGGCGGGCACCAGGTCCCGGCTCTGCGAAATTGGTGAGGGCTTCTCATGCAGGATCTTGCCAATGACGCCCTGGACCGTGTTGGCCGGATGGGGCGGATCGCCGGTCAGCATCTCGTAGGTGACCGCCCCCAGGGAATAGATGTCACTGCGGGCGTCCACGGTCCGGTCGCCGGCCGCCTGCTCCGGCGACATGTAGTCGGGAGTTCCCACGCTGATCCCGGCCTGGGTGAGCCGCGCGCCCCCGGCCGCGCTGACGGCCAGGGCGATCCCGAAATCGGCGACCAGGGCCTGGCCCCGCTGGAGCAGGACGTTTTCCGGCTTGATGTCCCGATGAACGATGCCGTGCTCGTGGGCGTAGTCCAGCGCGGCCGCGACCGACCGGGAAATCGCGACGGTGTCCTCCACGCTGAGCTGGCCGTCGTGCCGCATCTTGGCACGCAACGACTCGCCGTCCACGTAGGGCATGACGTAATAGAGGAATTCGTCGGTCGCGCCGGAGTCGTAGAGCGGAAGGATGTTGGGGTGCTGCAGGCTGGCGGTGACCTTGATTTCGTGGAGGAACCGCTCGCTCCCCAGCCGGGCCGCCAGCTCGGGCCGGAGGACCTTGATGGCGACCCGGCGCCCGTGCTTGAGGTCCCGTGCCAGGTACACGGTGGCCATGCCGCCTTCGCCGATCTGCCGCTCGATCTGGTACCGGTCGCCGAGGGCTGTCGCCAGGCGGCTCAGGATGTCGCTCATTGGCCTGAAAGGTATCGCCGGCCTCCTTGACTCGCGCTTGACCCCCGACCCTGAGACTGGGGGACCGATGTCCCACTCTCAGGAGGCCTCATGTCCACCAAAGCGCTACGCCACCCCGCCGCTGCCCTGGTGCTGGTGTCTCTCCTCTGGAGCGTCACGCTCCCCGCCCAGCAGTACTGGCCGGATCGCCCCGAAGGGACCGTGGTCCGGGCCGACTTCCTCAAGCCCTTCTTCAAAGGAGACGCCGCCCCTCAGTTCCTGAGCGGCGTGGTTTTCATTTCTGCCGGCACGCCAGCCGGGAAGTTGCTTCGGATCGAGGCGGATGTGCCGATGGTGCGAGCCGGCTTCACCATCGGCGAGATCAAGGAATCATCCCTGCGGATCGGAAACCCCTACCTCGGCGCCCGCTTCCACCGCGCGGATCGTCCGGTCTCGGCCTACCTCGGGGTCCGGCTTCCTCTCGCGAGCGAGCCCGAGACGTCAGCCGGCGGGTTGGCATACGAGGTCGGAACCCTCACCGATCCCGATCAGTTCGAGGCGTTCCTGCCGAACGTGTTCACCGCGCGTGCCGGCGCGGAAGTGCGGTCGCTCTCCCCGTCGGGGCTGCTGATCGCAGCGAAGCTCGGCCCTTCGGTCCTGGTGCCGTCAAAAGGGACCTCGGGTGATGACCCGGAGCTGTTCGCGGACTATGGCGTGCAGGTCGGGTATGAGGGCTCCGCGATCCGGGCCACGATCGGAGTCACCGGGCGGCTTCTCGCCACCGAAAGCGATCTCACCCTGGCCGAGCGGACTTTCCATATGGCTACCGGAACACTGGAGCTGCGGCGGGGTCGAATCCGTCCCAGCCTCCTGTTCCGGATGCCGCTCGACCAGTCGATGCGTGAATCCATCCGTGCCACGGTCGGGTTGGGTCTGGCGATTGTACTCTGACGCTTCCACCGAAAGGCCGGACAGGCCCCTGGCAACGGTCTGTCCGGCCTGGCGCGTCCCGTTATGGCTTCGGCGGCATGGTCAGGTTGTGCCACTCCGCTTCCCCCGACACCAGCCCCACCGCCTCCAGCGCCTGGGACACCTTGAGCCGGAGCGTGGTGCCCCGTCCATACGCGGCGTCCAGCTCCCCCGCCTGGATCTGCGCCTCGATGGCGCTCCACTCCTCTGGCGCGGTGGCCAGCACCTGCTTGACCGAATCGACCCTGGCCCGGGTTACCCCGGTGGGAAGCCGCCGGGTCCGGGCGAATTCGTCGAGCCGGGCCTGAATGGCCGCCAGGTTCTTCTTGAGCGCGAAGCCGAGGGTATCCAGCTCAGCGGTGAGCTGCACCCGCTTGGCCGCCACCTTGCCCGCCAGCTCCTGGGCCCGGGCCGGGACATCCGCCACCAGCGCCTCCGCCGCGGCGTAGCCCCCCTTGGCCAGGGTATCCCGCGCCGCGGCCACCGTGCTCTTGAGCTGCTGCACCTCGTAGGGCATCACCTTCTCGGCGTCGGCGCCGATGGCGGCGATCGCCTCGCTCGCGCTGGTGATGGCGGCATCGGCCTTGGCGCTGGGACTGGAACACCCGGCCGCCAGCGTCAGTGCTACCAGAGCCAGTCGAATCATCGGTCTCGCGTTACTCATGGTGACCTCCCGGGCCTATGGCAGTTTGGGACTCGCCGTCTCGCCGGTTGGATCCAGCAAGCGCTGGTATCGCACCGCCACCGTCACCCGGCCGGGTCCGCCGTATGATACCTCGTACAGGCTGATCCGGTCGGGAAGCTGCTCCAGCAACACCACCGCGGAGCCCTGGCCGGCTTCGGTGCTGCCGACCCGCATGGTCAGGGTCCCCAGCTGGAGCCGCTAGGCATATACATAGGTGCGCCCGCCCTCCGCCGCCTCGATGTAGACCTGCCAGGGCTGCCCGTCATCCCAGGCGGGCCGGCCCCTATACAGCTCCACCTTGGCGGTCATCACCACCCGCTCGGCCCGGCCATCGCCATCCAGATCGGCCCGGGCGCTCTGCTGATAATTCCAGCCCTCCGCCCCGGCCACCGCCGGCGGAATGGCCGAGTCCACCAGCTGAACTGCCGGCGCAGAGTCGGCGTCCGCCGCCGGGACACTGTCGGCTGACTGGGGCGGCCGGGAGTCCACCGCGCAGGCGCCTACCATCAGGATCATTCCGGCCCAACC